>NZ_POYR01000049.1:0-11397 GCF_002912425.1 Campylobacter concisus | reverse complement strand
AAATATAATCAAAGGTTTTTGGCTTATCAACTACATAAGAAAGATACAATAAATCAATCCAAGTGGATGTCAGTTTTGTTGATTTCACACCGATATCTGGGCTACATTTAAAATCTTCTATATATGTTTTCATATACATTGCTGTTTTTTCATCGCTTATATCTTTGTTTGCTACAATGTTTAATGAATTTACGCATCCAAGATAATGTAAATTGATGATTGCTATATTAATAATAAATGAAATCAATATGCTCATTTATTATCCTTTTTATATTGCTCTAGCAACCTATCTAAATCTTTTTCATCTCCTACTATCTTTAATATAACTCTCAAATAACCATAATAATAAGGATCTTGCCCATGATCTAATAGTTTTTTAATTAATTTAAATTTTTCTTCTTTAAATTCTTTATATTTCGGTGTTTTGACAAATTCTAGTAGCTCAGGGCTTGCTTTTTTGTTGTCTATACCGACACCATTTTCTCTAAAGAAAAATGCAAAACTCATACCTATAGACGTTGCTAAGCTTGCATTAGCGGCTGTACCTTTTGCCAAAAGAGTATCAAAAGTTTTTATTTTATTTATATCATAAGCATACTCTAATAAATTTGGTCTTATTGAAAGATCTGGTATTTTAATAGTCATATTTGCATCGCATCCAAGATCATCTATGTAGTATTTGATGTACTTAGCTGTTTCAGCGTCACTTAAATTTTTATTAAAAATGAGTCCAAACATATCCGTGCAGTTTGCTTCATGTGAATATAAAGATGTTATGAGAAATATGATCATAGTTAGGTGTTTCATATCGCATTTCACATATCATGGTGTTTTAAAAGATAATGATAAAAAGGGCTCATTTGTGTCCTTCCAACGAGAAGATTGATATCCCTAGGGAGGATCCCTAGGTTATTTTTTAAGCTTTTTTAGTAGCTTCTCTCCAGTCATCGCTTCCGCTTGTGCCTGCAGCTACGTGCTCCCAAACTATCTTTCTATAGTTCATTGAAACTTTAAAAAGCTCAGTTTTGTCGCTGTTTAGCTTGTCTTGAGCATTTGGACTTACTAGAGTGATATCTGTTATAGTTGCATCTTCTAGTTTTGTAGTGAAGAAGTGCTCAGCACCACCGCTAGTTGATGTTCTGTACCAGTGGATCTCAACCTCTGGAAGTCTCTCACCTTGAGTTAATGCGTTGTAAAGAAGTGGAACAGCTTTGTTTAAAGATGTTGTAAAGCTAAATGGCTTATGTACTCTTTGTCCTGATGGTTGGCCACTTTGTGGATCTACTGGAACAGTTACGATGTGAGAAACCTCTTGTGCCATGATCTCATCTTCGTGACCTGACTGATAGCGATTACCGATACTAGCTTCTGTTGAAGCACCACTTGAGATAAGTCCTTGAGTAGAACCTTTCACCTTAATATACACTGGTTGTGACATATTTACTCCTATTAAAAAATTTGGTTATTTTAACTTTTATTAACTTTCTATTTTATTAAAAACATTACTTTTTTAACATATAGCTTTCAAGTGCTTTATGTAATAAATAATTAAACGCCTCTTTATCTTCTCTGGTGCTTTTTGTTACAGCACCAGAGAGATATTTGAAAAATGAATTATTCTCGACTATATCGTACATTTGACTATATAGCTCTTTGCAAATAAGCTTAAGCAAAACAGCATTAACAAGCGTCGTGTTGTCGCTTAGAGGCAGCGTTTTTATAATAGTTTCCATATCTTTTGTATTTAACGTCCTGCTCTGCTCGCTTATAGGGCTCATGTTTGGCTGCACTTTTATGCTCTCAACTAAATTCATCAAAAGCTCATCCATGCTCTTTGCTGTTAGCATCCTTTGACTATTTATATCTTCTTCATCGAAATTTTGAGCGCTCTCATTTAAATTTAAAGGTACATCATTAACATTTTCATTTAAAGTGATATCTTTTTCTTCATCTATGAGAGAATTTATCTTTGGCTCTTCTTTAAAATCAACATTTGAGATTTTCCCAACTGGCTCAAATTCTTTATTATCAAGCTCATCAAAGTTTTTGGTATTTTCTATGATCTTGTGAGCTTTGCCGACATATTCGTCTATCCTAGAAGGATCTATAAATATAAATTTAAGCTCTCCTATCCTAAAAATATCTCCTGGATTTATCACGCTTTCATAATCATCAGGCAACTTCGAATAAGAATCGCTATAAAATATCTCGCATCCTTCGTATCCGCAAATGGTAAAAACACCCTCTTCAAAGCCTATATGAGCGTGCTTTGAAGCTATAGAGCCACTTGTATCGCTGCATGGAAATTTAACCGTATCTAGCGAGCCTATGTCTCCGCCATTTTCATCAAAAATGACATACTGCGCCAAAAAGCTCGAGGCTTTATCGAAATTTTGTATAACCGCTGCTATCTCTTGCATATTTTTTCCTTAATAAAGCATCTTTCTTGGTAAATCAATAGTTGGTATGATATTCATAAGCTCCAAAAGCTCTCCACCATTTGGAGTAACTTCAAAGCCAAAATATGACTCTTTTTTACCATCAAAGTTAAGCGTACTAACGCCGATGCTGCTGAAATTTGAAGCCTTTAAGAGCTTGTACCAGCCCCACTCACCATCAAAGCTGATCTCTTTTTTGTCGCTACCTGCATTTGAAACTGCGTTAAATTTAAACTGTGTTGAGATATCAAAGCTTTTACTTGAGACAAGTAAATTTGATGGGATCGTGTGATCATACGCCAAAGAGTTATTTCCGTAGCCTATATTTATGTGGCTGAAATTTGCCGATAGATCAACTGCTTTTAAGTTATAGTTTAGTTTTAGCTCATCATTTGAGTCAAGCATCAAATTTGAAATTCTATCGATATAAGCGATATTTTCAAGGAAACTTTTATTAAATCTTAGCTCTTTTGCATATTTTGGTCTTACTTTGTAGCCACTGCCAGTTTTGCTTAAAATTTGTTTTAGATACTTATCATAAAAGCTATTCCAAGTTCCGTCTTTGCCAAAAAATCTCTTAAATTCTTCGATACTAACAGCTTTTGCTGAGTTTTCATTAAATGGATAATAAGGCTTTATAAGACTTTCAAAGTCATCAAGAACATCATCTTTATAAGCTGTTGCTAAAAGCGATGAAGCTCCGTTTTCTACCTGTTTCCAAGCAAGCTTTGATAGCTTTTGATAGTACTCATTTAGCTCATCTGGAAGCTTTTTAGCGTCATTGTTTAGCACGATAAATGGATCATTCTCATTTTTTATGCCATTTATCGCATAAACGATCTTGTCGTCACTGCTTTGAAGCATCTCAAAGTTATAGTCACTAACTTTTTTATAGACATTTGTGACGTCATTGCTAATAAGATCTAGAGATCCGTCAGAATTTAGCGCATGATAGTTTGTAAATTTAGTGCTAAAGTCTGTAAATACACGTTTTATCTCGCTTGAAGCAAAGCCTAGAGAGTAGATGTATTTTAGTAAATTTTCATCATTTAAATTTGTATTTTGGTTGGTTAGTTTTATAAGAGAATTTAGCGGGTTTTCTCTTTTTGACAAAATTTCAAGCTCATCTATGACCTCTTTTTTAGTAGCAAATTCATTTGGCTCGATCGCTCTTAAAATTTGGTTCCATTTATCAGCATAGTTTTGCAAGTAAAGCTCAACAACAGCGATGCTTAGCTCTTTTTTCTCATTTGAGCTGATATCTTTTAAAGATGAGTTTGTATCCATCAGCCATGACTCGATGCCTGCAGTCTCATCGATGTTTGAGCTAAGTTTTGCCAAGAAGTCTCTTAAATTTTCTTTTGTATAAATTTTATTAAATGGTTTAAACGCCTCTTTTTCTTGAACTACTTGGTTTAAATTTTCAACCTCTTTTTTGATGTCGTAGAATGATTTTTCATCTTTAAATGAGATAAACTCAAGTATCGAGTAGAGCCTTTTTGCTCTTTGAACAGGTGTTAGTTTAGTATTTGCAGCACTTTGGGCGCTCTGATCTGCTGAAATGCTTAAATTTTTAGCATTTAAAATAGCTTCAATGTGTGCTAAAAACTCATTCTTAGCAACGCCATATTTTTCAAATTTATCCCAGTTTGCAGCTATCCAAATTTTAAATAGATCTACGTTTGTATAGTTTTTATCAAAAAGTGAATCATACATATAAAAGGCTTTTATAAGCTTATCTGGGTCACTCTCTGTTTTTAGGATATTTTCCATCTCAGTTAAAACTGTATTTTTAAAAAAGTCAGCACTAAGATCGTAATAAAGCGCTTTAACAGGCGCAAAACCTTTATAAGAAGTATCAAGAGTGATGTACTCAAATTTAGTGTCACCGCTAAAGATCCTTGGATAGTCGTTTAGACTTTGTTTTAGCAGATTTAAAAGCTCGATCTTTTGTGTAGCGGTAAGATCTTTATACTTCTTGCTATCAAGATAGTTAGAGATTTTATCTACGTTGTTAGCCGCAATTTGCTCTTTTGTATTTTTGATATTTAAAATATAACTAGAGCCAAAATAAACTCCCACACAAAGTGCAGCCACTAGAGCGAAATTTATAAATTTAATAAATCTATTTTGCGCACCAAATTTAGTTACATTTGCTTTAAAAGCGATCTCTTTTAAAAATGATTTTACAAAGTAGCTTTGTTTGCTGTAATTATTTACCGCTCTAAGAAGTGGTTTTTTGATGCTATATTTATCACAAATTGTATTTGTAAGGTAGTTTATAGGGATGTTTTCTTGATATGCACTTACAAAATAAACTCCATTTATCACAGATGTGTTTTTAAGAGCATTTTGAGAGCTTAGCTTTGTGACAAAGTCTTTTACCAGCACGAAGAAATTTTCAAGCTGTTTTAAGAACAAATATGAGCGTTTTTTATCTTCTAGCATGTGCGAGATCGAGTTTTTGCTCATTAGGTGTTTAAATAGTGAGTCGCTTAAGCCCTTAAGCTCTGTCTCAAGTGTTTGGGCGGTGAAATTTGAGTCTAAATTTATACCAAGTGCTTTGTTTGCCACGTCTTCATTAAATAATTTAAAATAATCACCCATACCATCTATAAGATCAAGCTTGCTAAAGACTACATAAATAGGAAATTTAATGCCAAGGTGCTTTTCACAGTCATTTATCCTCTTTACCATATACCTGATAAGCTCGTCAAAATACTCTTGAGTGCCTTCTAGAAATTTTTTCGTATCGATGATAAGCACGGCGCCGCTTAGTCTTGAGTTAAAGTCATTTCTCTTTAAAAAGTGTAAAAACTCGTTCCAAACGCCTTTTTTAAGTAGATAGTCTCTGTTTTTCTCTACATCATCTTCAGGAAGCTCCTCTGTCGCAGTTGGCTGATAGAGGCTCTCTTGCGCAAAGTGAATGCCCTCAGTATCTAGTAATGCGCCAAATTTTGATACATAAAGGTTAAAATTTGTCGTACTTTGGTGTATCTTTTTATATGTATCTAGGCTGTCAGATAGAGGAAATTCGATATTTGAATAGTTTATAAAAGCACTTTTGCCAGCGCCCTCGTTGCCTATTATCATTATTAATGGCAATTTTTTGAAATTTATATCTTTTTTCCAAGTCGTTTTGGCATCTTTTAGCGAAAGTAAGAAATTTCTCTTTGCTTTGCCAAAACTATCCAATGACTCTTTTTTGATCTCTTTTAGTTTGTCGTTTTTCTCATCTTTGCGTGATGCAAAATAGTTCATCAGCGGTCTGAGCAAGACAAAAAACAATATAACTGCCCAAAAAGCAACTAGCACGCTAACTCGTGAGCTAACGCTAGCAAAGCTGTATATATCGTTAAATGCTACAAGTGGGGCATAGAGCCAAAACAAAACACTAAGAGCGATAGAAGTTACTAAAACAACACTGTGTTTAAACCTAAAAAATGTGAAAAATCTGCGTAAGTAGTCGATAAATGCCATAGCTGCAAATCCTTTTACAAATAAATATATTTCTTTTATGTAATTATATCAGATTTTTTTGATTTTGGAGTTAAATTTTATGAACAAAGTCTAAATTTTATAAAATTTGACATTTTTTTATCATTTTTAAGCCTTGAACCAAAGCCAATTTGACTACTTGTATATTTTGACCCGAGCTTAAACTGCATCTTGTGAGAGTAATTTATCTTCAAATATAAATCAGAAACAAATTCATCATTAGTAAAATAAGAAAGAGTCTCTTGAAGCTCTTTAAATTTATCTTTTTTGGGGAAGAAATTTACAGCCTCTTCGTACTCTATGCCGTTTATAAAGACTGCGATCTTGGTTTGCTTTTCAAAAAGCTTTTTGCCAAGGATGAAATTTTTACCAAGCGTCCTATTTTTATGGCCTAAAGAGTTTAAATTTGATGGCGCTATGAAAATTTGATTTGGTAAATTTTCAAGTATAAAAAGCTTATCTTTTAGCCCAAAGTGGCTCTGAAGCGCAAATTCAACCTCTTTTTTTGGCCTTCTTTGGCTAACTGCAAGTGGCGAAAATGGCAGAAATTTCTTTGCAAGCAGCTTTTCTTTTATATTAAGCATATCAAGTAAGATCTTTGAAATTTTATCATCAAGCTCATCTTCAAAAGATCTTGCGTAGTTTTTCAGACTAATGCTGTCAAAAAATAGCCAAAGCAAGTAGTTGTCAAAAAAATCAAAAAATAGCTCATAGCTATTGTCATTAGTCTTTGAAATTTTCTCTAAAATGTAGCTTGTTAGGTGCGAGCCGCTTCCTAAAAGACCCATAAAATTTACAATTATCTTTGTAAGCTCCTGCTTATCTAAGCTCTCGAGCTCTTTGATCGGGTAGGCAAAACTCGAACTATTTTTTAAAAATATCTCGCTCCTATCCCTATTTTTTAGGATGTTTTTTATCAGCTTAAAAAAAGAAGCTTGGCTTATCTCTTCGCTCATACAAGCTCTTTCGTGCCGCTTAAAAACCCATAATCAAATAAAATTTTACTCTTTACGCACTTTATCTTAAGCTCGCAAAATGAGTTAATAGAAGCAAATTTTGATAAAAACTTAGCCAAATTTATACCTAAAACATAGACATTTCCAAGGCTTTCAAACTCGCTCTCATCTATATAAAATATACAAAGCACTCCTCTTTTTGCAAAGCCGCCATCGACCCTGTGGATTTGTTTTGTCTTTATCTCATGAAGCGAGCTAGAAAATTTCTTCAAAAACTCATCATCAGGTAGCATAAAGGCATTAAGCAGTGCCAAAAAAGAGCCCTTGTTTAGTATGCTTTGATAGCTAAATGACAAGATACTAACTAGCCTCCAGAGTAAATTTCCATCTACATTTACACGTTTTACGCTAGTTGGGATAGTTAAATTTTTGGTTACTACGCCTTGGTGATTTTGGATTTTGTTTATCTCGCCTAGTTTTAGACTAGTTGGCAGGTCACCGTTGCAGCAAAGCGTCTCGATGCTCACGGTCTGCTCTTTAGTGTCATTTTTAAAAAATGAAATTTCTTTGTAAGAGTTTAGTTTCATATCTATTTTGTTGCTTACAAAGTAATAATCCTTTGATCTTTGGCTATTTAAAAACTCAAACCTCTCAAAGCTTTTGTAGTTTTTAAGTATCCTTTTTTCATTATTGCTGCTGTGAGCGACGACCTTTGTGATAGAGACTATCTCGTAAGCGTTTATGTTTGAGCGGTCGATGAAAATTCTATACTCGCTTCGTTTGTTGTTATTTTGTATAGGCTCAGCGCCTTTTGCAAACAAATTTATCGCTGGCGTGGCAAAGAGAGAAAAATACTCTAGTCTTGGCACGTAGCCATTTGGCATATCTTTTGAAAAGACAAATTTGATGTTAAAGCTTTTTGTGTCAAATCTCTTTAAAAAACAAAGTCCGTTTATACGGATGAAATTTAGTTTAGATGAAAAATACGAAAGCTCTTTTATAAGCTCAAACGCCTCAAAACCAAACTCATCGCTATTTATCAAAGCTTCATCAAATTCATCCAAGCTAAGCTTATCAGCTCCAAGTTTTATCTCCTCATCGCTATCTTCAAAGCTTACGACTATAAATTTCAAGTAGTTTTTTAGCCACATCAAAAGAGTTGAAGAGAAGTATATGTTATCGCCAAGATATAAATTTAAAAAGCTGGTATCAAGCTCTTTGGTGCTAAGTTCATCTTTGGTGATAGATATGTTTAAATTTAAAAGATAGTCGCTTTTGTTGTTTGACATGAAAGCTTTTGATATCTTTAAAGGAAGCAAATTTACATCATATATCGTCTGAAATTTACAAGCTACGCCGTTTATTGGCTTTGACTCTATGATGCTGCCCTTTGGTATAAATTCCTTTTTTTCTGAAAAATCATCTCTTAGAGCAAATTCTTGCATGCAAACTGAGGGGAAAGGATTGGTGTAGCTTGGCATTAAGATATTTATCAAAGACTCAGCTATTAAGGGGATATTTTCATCTAACTCTTGTCTAATCCTTGATGTCAAAATAGCCATATTTTCTATGATACTCTCAACATCGGGATCTTTGCTCTTAGTATCTAAAAATGGTGCAACCTTTGGGAAATTCTTTATAAAAAGTGCTCTCGTTTCATCAAGATACGCCATCTCTTTTTGAAAATAAGCTAAATTATTTTCATTATAATCCATTATAAAATCTCACAATATCTATTGTTCTTAAAAATAACCTTTAGCAAATACTCTTTAAAGTTGTCGTTTTTATGCTTATAGTTTATGTTAAAGATGATACGCCAAGGCTTTAGCGAGTCATCGTAGCCGATAGAGGTTATCTCTATTCTATTTTCGTTTGAGGTGATTAGTTCATATATCGCCATGCCAAGTCTATGACCAAGCTCGTTTATCTCAACCCCAACCGACCAAAGATCGATGATACTATCGTTTAAACGGCCGTAGTTTCCGAGCCTTGAGTTTAAGATAGTATCGATATGATCTTTGATGTCGCTGTCTAGGTCTTTGAAGTAGGGACGAAATTTTGACTCATCACTAAATTCATATAAAATTTTATCTATCAGCGACATGCTTAAATTTACTCTTTATCCAGCTTACCAACCAAAGAAAGCTCAAAATTTGCCCCCATAAATTTAAAGTGAGGTCTAGCTAGAAGCTCTATCTTGTACCAGCCTGGCTCGCCAGCTATATCGCTAACGATGACTTTTGCGCTTCTAAATGGTCTTCTGCTTCTTACATCAGCTGGTGGGTTTTCCTGATCTGAGATGTACTGTCTTAGCCACTCATTTAAGCCACGTTCAACGTCACTGCGCTCTTTCCAAGTACCGATCTCTTCTCTTTGAAGTACTTTTAGATAGTGAGCCAAACGAGAGATCAAAAATACATATGGAAGCTGTGTGCCAAGTCTGAAATTTGTCTCGGCAGCTTTGCCTTCTGGAGTATTTGGGAAAACTTTAGGTTTTAGCACTGAGTTTGCAGAGAAAAACGCTGCGTTATTGCTATCACGTCTTAGTGTAAGTGTGATAAAGCCGTTTTCTGCAAGTTCAAATTCTCTTCTATCTGTGATCAAAACTTCGGTTGGAATTTTTGTCTGAACGCTTCCGTAGTTTTCATAAGTATAAGTTGGTAGGTCTTTTACAGCGCCGCCACCTTTTGGTCCGATAATGTTTCCGCACCATCTATAGTCCGCAAAACTCTCTGTAAGTCTTGTAGCAAACGCATAAGCGCCGTTGCCCCAAAGCATATCATCGTGCTTATCGACGCTTTCGCGGTAGTTAAAGCTTTTTATAGGGTTATCTTCTGGGATATATGGAGATCTAGTAAGAAATCTATTTACCATACAACCTGTATATTTTGCGTCTTCGTTCTCTCTAAAAGTTCTCCATCTTGTGTATTGAGGACCTTCAAGTAGGCTCTTTAGATCTTTTATGTTTTCAAGCTCGCCAAAGTTATCAAGTCCGAAAAATTTAGAAGATAGCGAAGTTAGAAGCGGAGAGTGGCTCATTGCCGCAATTGACGACATTTTGTTTAAGAAAGTCATATCTTGGTTTGACTTATCTAGCTCATAGTCAGCAACTATCGCGCCAACTGGCTCGCCACCAAATTGACCATACTCAGCTGAGTAAATTTGCTTATAAAGTGTGCTTTGAGTTATATCTAGATTGTTTTCAAAGTCATCTAAAATTTCTTCTTTTGTAGCGTCTAAAAGGTCGATCTTTACGTTTTCGTTGAAATTTGTTCTCTCAACTAAAAATCTAATGCCGCGCCAAGTAGATTCTAGCTCTTGGAAAGATTTATTGTGTAAAATTTCATCCATCTGAGCTGATAAAAGCGTATCTATGTGAGCTATCATCTCATCAAGTGCTAGCTTATTTATCTTCTCTTCAGCATTGTTTGTTGTGATGATATTTGAGATAAACTCGGCAACTCCTTGCTTTACTACGCTATAACTTTCATCATCTTTTGTATATTTGCTCCTTTGCATTATGCTTTCAATGATAGGAGTTTTTACTTTAGTTTCAGACATTTTTATTCCTTATCTTTTTCGTCTTTAAGCTCTAAAAGAAGCTGTTTTCTACTATCTTCATCCTTAATAGCCTCTAAAACCGCTTTTCTAAAATCAGGCATATTGCCCATAGGTCCTTTTAACGCAACTAAAGCTTTTCTAAGCTGTAATAGCTTTTTTAGCTCAGGCACTTGGTTGATGATATTGTCTGGATTGAAGTCTTGAATGCTTTCAAAATTTAGATCGATATTTAGATCTTCGCTACCAGAATTTAGTCTATTTTTCACTGAAAATTCAGTATGAATGTCTAAACTTTTCATAACTTGATCGAAATTTATCTTATTTATAGAGACAACTTCGCGATCTTCAAGTGGAGTTTGGTTTTCACCAGTTAAATTTGAAACTACCATCAGCTTTAATGGAAGCTCAACGTCTGCTTCTTGGTTGTTTGTTTTGGTTCTATAAACAATGTTTATACGTTCTTTTGGTGGGATTGAATTCTCTGCCATAATAACATCCTTTTTTTGAGTAAATGATTTAAGAATTATAATTAAATAAAATTAAAGAAGTTTTAAAAAAACATATTTTATCACAAAAATGTTTTTGCCTTTATATAAATATCTGACAAATAATCCTTAAGCTCGGTGTTTTCTATAAATTTAACTATTTGCGAATATACAACTTTTGCATTGTTGTCCATGCCTTGGCTTGTAAAAATTTTGGAAAGCTCTAACAAAAAGCTAAGCTCGCTTTGCGAATTTGTTGTATATTTGCTTCTATCAAGGGCTTTTATCAGCTCTTCAAAGCTCATATCCTTTTTCATTTCGTCACTAGAGATAAAATTTGCAGTCTCTTTTTTACTAAAAAATTTAGCACTCTCTTCGCTGAAAAATGCCTCTTCACTTTGAAATTTAAGCTTTTTCATATCTGAAAATTTTTCTATGAAATTTAAAGTCATACTAGAA
>NZ_POYR01000048.1:0-37520 GCF_002912425.1 Campylobacter concisus | reverse complement strand
CTATATAGACGATATTTTGTCTTTCTTAAACTTAAATTATTATTAATTATCTATTTATTTTTATGATAAAATATCATATATAAGCTTACCTATCATTTCCTATACTTTTTCTAGAAAACAAACTCTGGTTTTAGTTCATATTTTTTTAAGAGAAATGGGTCAAATTTCAAGCATAAATTTACTCCTAAACTCTCGTATCTACCTTTTTATAAAGCCTATCTTTGCTAGATAGTTCTTTAAATTTGATGCGAGCTTCATTTCATCTTCGCTACTAAAGATGTTTGTCACGACCTCGTTTTTGCGACTATTTAAAAAGTCAATATTTGATCTATCGCTCAAATCTGCGTTAAAATCAATGCCTTTCATCCCTTGTGAGATGTAGCCTTTTGGTAGATTTGTTAGGTCGCTATCTGTAAAACTATCTTTGTTTAAACTTTTGCCCATTACCTGAGAAAAGATAGCGTAATACTGACCTATCGTGTTTGCAATGTCGATATTTTCAAAGACGTCATTGTCAAAAAGCTTGCCACTTGCGTTGCTGTAAAGGACGCTATTTATGTTATTTTGCTTTGTTGCGAAGTTTAGAAATTCTTTTATCGTGCTTTTGTGAAGCTTAAAGTCCTGTGGCAAGCCGGCTGCTTTATTAAAGCTAGCGTCCATAAAGCCAGCATTGTCGCTTTGATAAGCTAGCTCGTTTTTATCTTTAAATTTCACACTATAAATGCTTTGCTGTGTATCTTTTGTAAGCTCAAGTCTTTGTAAATTTTGTGCAATGTCTTTTGTTTTTTCATTATTTGCAAGAGCGTTTTGAAATTTGGCACTTTCGGACTGCTCTTTTTGAAGTTTCCTAGCTTTTGCTTCAGTAGCTACTGAGCTATACTTTTGCGTGCTAACACTAAAAATGCTCATTTACGATCCTTGCTTATCAAATTTATATTTAGTAAGCAAGGAGTGTTCCTACTTCAAAATGAGTTTTTACTTTTTGGATGTGTTGTAATAAATTTGGTTGTAAATTTAGCTTTAAGGGCATAAATGAAGAGTTAAATTTACTCTTCACTGCCTTCGTTGATACCAAAAAATGTATCTGTGTGGATGTTTTCAAATGCTGCTTTAAGCGATGTAAAGAGCTTTGGATTTTCTTTTTCTAAATTTGCTAGAAGCTGCTTGGTCTCATATCTAGCGTGTGGCATCTTCACGTCAAATCGCATCGCAGGACACGCCTCATCGCCAACAACTCTTAGCTCATTTTTGATCGCATTTTCGCGAAGCTGTCTCTCACGTACAAAGATAAATGGCCTGATCACGACGATGCCGTTTTTTGCTTTGTATTTTGGAGCAAGCGTCCTTAGCGCGCCATTATAGGTAAAATTCATAAAAAAGCTCTCTGCTGCGTCGTCCAAGTGGTGAGCGATCGCAAGTTTGTTAAAGCCGTGCTTTAGCGCATAGGTGTAAAGATAACCCCTTCTCATGCGCGAGAAAAAGCTGCAAAAACTAGAATTTTTGCGGATCTTCTCCTTTGATATCTCAAATATCGAGCTATCGATCACCTCGTGCTCTATGCCATGCTCGTTGCAGTGCTTGGTAAGATACGCGTAGTCTTCGCCCATGCCGTAGCTTAGCGTCACCGCCTTAAACTCAAATTTCTCAGGCGTGACGTTTTGGATGTGCTTTAGCACGTGAGCAAGTGCGAGGCTATCTTTGCCGCCGCTAAGACCAAGCAATATCTTATCCCCGCCCTCTATCATCTTATATCTAGCGTTTGTCTGGCCAACTTGCCTAAGCAGTCTCTTGCTAAGCTCTATCATAAGCTCTCCACCATTTCTAGGATAAATTTAGCGCTGACGTTTGCTGAGTCTTGCAAGAATTTATCAAAGTCAAATTCAGCCTCCTCCCCAGCTCCGTCGCTGATGGCTCTAAGGATGAAAAACGGCACGCCAAGCGTCTCGCAAACTAGTGCAACGCTCGCACCTTCCATCTCGGTAGCACTTGCGTTAAATATCTTTTTGATCCACTCTTTTTTCTCGTTGTCACAGATAAACTGATCGCCAGTTGCAATGATACCTGAATTTAAGCTCATGCCCTTTTTGCTAGCGACATTTTTAGCTAGCTCGTTTAGGCTTTCATCACTCTTAACGAAGATGCTTGTCCCTGGCACAAAGCCGTATGGATGACCAAACGCCGTGATGTCAAGGTCGTGTTGCACAAGACTAGTGGCATATAGCATATCGCCTATCTTTAAGCTCTCATCAAGTGAGCCTGCAACGCCAGTAAATAGCAGCTTTGAAGCCTTAAATTTCTCTATCATCAAGGTCGCAGTGATCGCCGCATTTACCTTGCCGATCTTCGAGTAGGCGATGACTAGGTCCTTGCCTTTGTAGTTTGCCTCGTAAAATTTGTTATTTGCATATTCGGTAGTTTTATACTCGCCAACCATCTCAAGGATCGGCGTTATCTCCTCTTGCATCGCTCCAAGTATCGCTATCATCTCTCCTCCAAAATCTTCACAACCTCTTCAAGGCTCGCCATGTCAGTGATGCTATATGTCGGCCTCTCGGTGATCTTTTTATTTATGCCTTTTAGTGTCGCAGCACCTAGCTCGATAAAGCAATCAACCTCGTTTTCGTAGTTTTTGATGCTTTGCTTATAGCGAACTGGATGCGTTAGCTGCTCTTTTAAAAGCACTAGCGCTTCGTTTTTATCAGTATAAATTTTCGCATTTACGTTTGAAACGACTGGAGCGAAATTCTCGGCCAAAACGCCCTCAAGCTCGCTTGCTAGTTTCACGCTAGCTGGCTCAAGTATCGGGCAGTGGCTAGCTACCGACATATTTAAAAGCATCGCTCTTTTTGCACCTACTTCTTTAAATTTTGCCTCATATTTAGCAAGGTCAGCCCTCACGCCAGCTACAACTATCTGACCATCGCAGTTGTAGTTCGCAGCGTAAATTTGCAAGCCCTCGTCCTGTGCTTTTTTACAAATCCCCTCAACGACTTCATCGCTAAGTCCAAGCACCACCATCATGCCAGCATCTTTACCAACGCAGGCTTCTTGCATAAATTTACCACGTAAATTTACAAGTCTAATCGCTTCAACAAAGCTAAATGCGCCACTAACTGCAAGGGCTGTAAATTCTCCTAGAGAGTGACCTAGACTAAACTCTGGCTTAGCTTTTATGAAATTTGAAAATGCCAGGTAGCTCATAAGCGAGTTTAAAACGATGGCAGGCTGAGTAAATTCTGTCTTATCTAGCTTGTCGTTTTGAGTAAATAAAAGCTCTTCAAAATCAATGCCTGTGTCGTTGCAAGCGTCATTTAATAGAAGTTTTGCCGAAGAGAAATTTTCATAAAAATCTTTCCCCATGCCAACACTTTGCGAGCCTTGACCCGCAAAAATAAAAGCAATTTTTTTCATTTTGGCTTCTTAGTGGTGATGATGTCCGTGACCGCCACAACCGCAACCGCCTTCACCATGTCCGTGACCGCCGCAGCACTCATGCTCGTGATCATGATCATGTCCGCCACAACCGCAAGAGTGAGCGCCTGCTACCATGCCAGTTGCTTTTTCATCTTCAGTCGCATCTCTAACTTCTAAAATTTCAACATTAAATAGCAAGTCTTTGCCAGCGTATGGGTGGTTAAAATCAACTGTCACTTCATCATCTTTGATCTCCTTAACGATAACACGAACGCTTGAACCATCTTCGTTTTGACCAAAAAGCTCCATGCCTTCATGTAGGTCTATACCAGCAAATTGCTCTTTTGGAAGTGATTGGATGGCGTCTTTATTGTATTCGCCACAACCCTCAGCTGCTTTGATATTTATAGTAGCTTTGTCGCCTGATTTTAATTTGCTAACTTCTTCTTCAAGCTTTTCTATAATGTGGCCATGTCCTGTAATAAAAGAAATTTGACCACCTTCTTGCATATTTGACTCTAAAATTTCGCCAGTATTAGCGTCTTTTAGCTCATAAAACATTGTTATAACTTGATCTTTACTCACAATAATCTCCTTGGAATTTAGTTTTGATTAATGTGAGATTATATCTAAAAAAGAGTAAATTTTAGTTTCTGTTAGGAGCGGCTTTGGCTTCTTTGCTATCTGGATAGCCTACTTTTAAAGCCTTATAAAACCTATTTGCACTTTGAGTATCACCAATCTTATCAAAGCTTATAGCTGTGTGATACAAAAGTTTTGGAGTGTAGTCAGCCTTATCTTCACTTTGTATACTTTTTTTATAGTATTGTATGGCTGTACTGTATGATTTTTGACTATAAGCAACTTCACCTAGATAATAATTTGAAGCACCAGTTTTATAGCCTTTTTTATTTAAGTATTCAAAATATTCAGCTGCTTCTGTGCTATTGCCAGAATTTAAAAGCTTAATGCCATCAGCTAAAATATCCTTATCACTTTTGCCACTAAAATTTGAAGTTGGCTTATTTTGTTGTTTTGGATTTGCATTTTGCTTTGGTTGAGCAGCATTTTTATCCATTATCGCGCCTAATTTATTTAAGGCAGCAGTAATGTTTTTATAGTTTTTATCTTGTATATCTCTAGTCTCATCAACGTAAGCTTTTAGCGATGTTAAACTTACACCAGAATCGCTTATACCGCCATTGACTTTGGTTTCGATATCGTTCATTCTTTGCTCAATCTTGTTCATCCTTGCACTCATGCTCTCGATCAAGCTTTGCAAACCTTGAAGTTGTTCTGAAACATTATCCATGTTTTCTTCGATATTTTGAACGCTTCTTTTGTTGCTTAGAGTTGCCTTTTCATCATCTGTTAGTCCATATGGATTTGCGCTATCCATATTGCCTGCATCAAATGCTGAAACTTCTTGAGCTGAACCTATAGAGAAAGCGGCTCCAAGAAGAGCCGCAATGATTATTTTTTTATTCATTATTACTTACAGATTAAGGAAGTACTTTGAAATCTGCACGTCTGTTTTGAGCGTCGCAAGTTTTTGTTTTGTCTGTACAAACTGGGTTGCTTTCGCCAAAGCTTACTACAGCGATTCTATCAGCGCTAACGCCATTTCTTACAAGAGCGTCTTTAGCACTTTTAGCACGTTTTAGACCAAGAGCATAGTTATACTCATCTGTACCCCACTCGTCGCAGTTACCTTCTACTTTTATAGAAAGAGCTTGAGCGTCAGCTTGGTTGAATACTGATGCATTTGAGCTAACAACACCTTGTTGGTCAGCTTTGATATTAAATTTATCAAAGTCAAAGTATACACTTTTAACTTGGCTCTCGATATTAGCGATAAGAGCTGCTAATCTATCAGCATCACTCATGCTACCTGAGTTATCTGCAGATTGATTTGAATTTGCATTCATATCAACTTCAGGGTTTTTAGAGCTACAACCGCTCAACAATAAAGTTGCAACTGCAACACTTGCTAGAACTACTTTTTTCATTCCTTATCCTTTTTGAAAAATTTGGTCGAATTATAACATATTTTTTTTAAATATTACCAGAATATTACCAATCAATAGATTGAATTTTACCTACTTTTAATGGAAATTGGAAACTTCTGTTCTCATTTAATCTAACAACACCAAGCGAACTTTGACCGCCAAGTTCTTTGATAAATACGACACTTTGACCATCACTTGAAAATCTTGGATAGTTGTTTTTACCATTTGCTGTAAGCTGGCGAATAAAATCTGTTTGAGTTGAGATTAGATAGATATTAAAGCCACCACTAGCCTCTCTACTTGAATAAACTACATAGTTTTCGAAAGTGCTTACTGAGTTATTATTTTTGCCATGAAACACCATTTGTTCAACACTTCCGCCTGAAGTTGCAGGTGTTGCAAAGATGTTTGGATATCCAAGTCTATCTGAGACAAAAACTATCCTACTGTCATTATCTACGAAATTTCCATTTACATCAATGCCTGGATAGTTTGTGATCTGAGTTAATTTTTTACTACCTGTGTTATAGATGAAAATATCTGGTTGATCTTTTGGCGCCATAGTTAATAGAATTTTACTTCCATCTTTGCTAACATCAGATGCTATAAGCATACCCATACTATCTATTATCTTTGTTTTTGTGCCTGAATTTAGGTCATATCTAAACAAAGTTGGTCTGTTATTTACATAAGATGTATAGTAGAATTTACTTTGATCAGCGCCTGCCCATTTAGGGAAGATATTTAGACCGCCACTTACTATTGTCTTTTGATACGTAAGTGTGTAATCAGCCACTATAATAGAGCTTTGGCGTGCTGAAGTGTATTTTGCCAGGATGATAAATTTCTCCATCCAGCCAACTGGTGGTAAATTTAGCTCATTTGTTAGCTCAACTATACTTTTGTGCGCCAAAAATGGATACTTTGCGCCATCTGGCATAGTATAAACTTTCTCATACCTTGTAGTCGCAGTTTTTGCATCGATGAGTTTTACTCTTAAAGTAAGAGGTGAGCCCATAGAACCTTCAAGAGCATACCTAAAGATAAGCTCAACACCTTTGTCGCTCATTGTATTTGTAGCTGCTGTTCCTTCATAGGTTGAAGGCACGTGATCTTCGATAACTTCAAAGTCAGAGCTAACTTTCAAGTCACCCAGCATGATCTTAAAGAATTTATCTTTAAAGCCCGCATCACTAACAGCTGTAGTTGCATCTTGCAAAGCTATCTTTGGCAAAGCAACACCTTGGTTGATAACAGATATCGTCGCATCAGCAGCATAAAGCCCTAGAGCAACGCACAAAAAAAGAAAAATTTTCTTCATCTCTACTCCGTAAATTTATAAATTTTAGTTTATTTTATCTTCTAAATTTAAATTAAAAGTAGTACTTTTGTCTGGATTAAACGGAAATTTCTCTGCAGTAAGCTTTTCCAGGCACTCTCTAACCTTTGCATTAAACTCTTCATTATATGATAGCTCTAAAATTTCATAGCTAAAATTTCCACTCTGATCTATCATGACTTTTACTTTGGCAAGGTTTGCAGAGTCGGCTTTATAGCTTTGCCATCTTCTTTGAATTTGTTTTGTTATGGCTCCCATCAACGGATCATAAGTGCCGGTCATTTGTGACTTTGGAGCTGTTGGGTTTTGATCTATCTTTAAGCTCTTGATGATGTCGCTAGCCTCTTTCGCAGCTTTTGAGCTAGAAGCCTCGCTTTTTTTGCGACTTTGCACTTTATTCTCAGCCTTTTTTATACCATCATCTTTTTTAAGCTTAGTCGAGTCTATGTCGCTAAAGAGATCTTTTATATTTGGCTCTTTTGGTTTTGGCTTTTCAACTGGCTTTGGCGTAGGTTTAGGTTCAGGTTTTGGCTCTGGTTTGACATCCTCTTTAGGCTCTTCGCTAGGTTTTGGGATTTCAGGCTTTGGTTCTGGTTTTTTAGGCTCAGGTTTTGGCTCTTCTTTTGGAGGAGTTGGCAAGCTTGGGGTTGGTAATGGCTCATCTGGCACAACAGGTTTATTTGTAGTCTCTTGTTTATCTTCTTCTGACTCTTTTTTAGGTTCTGGTTTTGTCTCTTTTACGACCTCTTTTGCTTGTTTTGGCGCTTTTATGGTTTGATCAACTTCTCTATCAACCATAACTACATCCATAATAGCATCTTTGTCATCAGTATATTTTTTAGGAGGTTCGCTAAAAAAAGTAAGCTTTATAAACAAAGCAAGCACAATGATAATGTAAATACAAAACGCTACAAAAAATGAACTAAGCGTTGGAAATTTAACTTTATTAGGCATCTTAACCGTTTGTCTCTAAAGCTACTTTATTAAAACCAGCACCTTTTAAAGTCTTTAATACAAACATAACATCATCGTATTTTAAATTTTTATCAGCCTTTATGTATATAGGCGAGGTTTTATCATATTTTGCACTCATTAGTGCAATGTTATCTGGAAGTTCTGCAAGGCTCATTGTACTTTGATCTATTCTAACTTGTCCTTGTGCATTTATAGAGACTATAAGATCTTTTTGTTTAGACGTAGATGTTTTTGCCTTTGAGCCATCTGGCAATGTTATATCTTCTTGATATGTTATAGTTGGCATTGTAACCATTAAAATAGCCAACAAAACAAGCATGATATCAACAAGAGGCGTTATGTTTAACTCTGGTGTTTCGTCGTCAAATTTAAGAGCCATCTATAACGTCTCGTCATCTTTTTTAAGTGCTATCATAACGTCAGCTTGACGCTCGATAACGCTCATTAATTCGTAAGCTTTTCTTTTTATAAGCAAGTTAAATGTATATGCTGGGATCGCAACAAAAATTCCACAACCTGTCGCAACAAGCGCTTCAGAGATAGCTGGGGCTATAACTCCAAGAGATGAACCTGCACCATTTCCTAGCTGTGAAAATGTCTCCAAGATAGACACAACTGTTCCAAAAAGACCAATAAATGGAGAAGTAGAAGCTATTACACTAAGCCATGTAAGCCCACTTGTAGCATTTTTTTCGGCAATACTTATGCAAACATTTAGCTTTTCTTTTGAAATTCTACCACTTGCACACTTCTTTAAAGATGAGTCATTTGGTATATTCTTAGCGCCCATAAGTAGTGCTTCAAGCGCATTTTGCTCGCGTTTTTGCCAAGCTCCTATGCCAGCCATTCTTGAAAAAAGAATTGTAAAACTAACTATAAAATATATTGACAACCAAGTTAAAACTATAATTGTAATAAAACTACTTCTTTGAATGTAATTTAAAAATATATCTATTCCGCCCACTTATCTTGCTCTCACTACATTTTCCATTTTTGATATAGTTGCTGCAAAAGCATTTGTATCACTGCTCATACTCTCTATCAAATTTCTAGCAGCTTCTAATGAATTTGCAAGCTCGCTTTCACTATTGCCAGAGACATAGACCGCTCCGTCAGCTAGTATAACTACTTTGCCCTCGTCAATCTTTGCATAGCCCCAGTTGATAGCAACTACATCGTGCTTTTTATGCTTATCTTCTATATCTATAATACCTGCTTTTAAAAGAGATATTAATGAGGCGTGGTTTGGTAAAACACCAAACTCACCCTCGCTACCTGGAAGCACTACACTACTCACGTCATCATTAAATATCTGACCTTGAGGAGTTACGATCTCTAAATGTAATTTATCCATTACGCTTCCTTTTTAAATTTAAGCCTTAAGTTTCTCAGCTTTAGCTAAAGCCTCATCTATATTTCCGACCATATAAAATGCTGCTTCTGGTAGATGATCATATTTACCTTCTAAAATTCCCTTAAAGCCAGCGATATTTTCGTCAAGACTTACATATTTACCAGGGCTACCTGTAAATACTTCAGCAACGAAGAATGGCTGAGATAAGAATCTCTCTATCTTTCTTGCTCTATCAACCGTTAGCTTATCTTCTTCGCTAAGCTCGTCCATACCAAGGATAGCGATGATATCTTGAAGGTCTTTATATTTTTGAAGCACAGCTTGAACGCCGCGAGCCACTTTGTAGTGATCTGCTCCTAAAATTTGAGGATCGAGCATCCTTGAAGTTGAATCAAGTGGATCAACAGCTGGATAGATACCTTTTTCTGCGATCGATCTGTTAAGAACTGTCGTGGCATCAAGGTGAGCAAAAACAGTAGCAGGTGCTGGGTCTGTAAGGTCGTCAGCTGGAACATAAACAGCTTGAACAGAGGTAATCGAGCCTTTTTTAGTTGATGTAATTCTCTCTTGGAATTTACCCATCTCACTTGCAAGAGTTGGCTGATAACCAACAGCTGATGGGATACGTCCAAGTAGAGCTGACATCTCTGCACCTGATTGAGAGAAACGGAAGATGTTATCAATAAACATCAAAACGTCAAGTCCCATCTCATCACGGAAGTACTCGGCCATTGTAAGACCAGTTAATGCGATACGGTTTCTTGCTCCTGGTGGCTCGTTCATTTGACCATAGCACAAGGCAACTTTATCCAAAACGTTACTTTCTTTCATTTCGTGATAAAGGTCATTTCCTTCACGAGTTCTCTCACCAACGCCTGCAAATACAGAATAACCGCTATGTTTAAACGCAACGTTGTGGATAAGCTCCATAATAATAACTGTTTTACCAACGCCAGCACCACCAAATAGACCAACTTTACCACCCTTTGCATAAGGAGCTAGAAGATCAACTACCTTGATACCAGTTTCGAAAATTTCACTCTTTGTACTTTGCTCTTCAAATGGAGGAGGATCGCGGTGGATAGACCAGTGCTTATCAAAATTTATACCCTCGCCCTCGTCGATCAAATCGCCAACTACGTTAAAAATTCTACCCAAAACTTTTTCGCCAACTGGCACACTTATAGGTGCACCAAGCGCTTTAGCCTCTAAGCCACGAGTCAGACCCTCGCTCATATCCATAGCGATCGTTCTAACTCTATTATCACCTAGGTGAGCAGCAACTTCTAATATTAGTTTATGTTTCTTGCCCTCAACCTCAAAGAAAACTTCGATAGCTTCATTGATCTTCGGCAAGTAGTCATTAAAGTCAACATCGACCACAGGGCCCATAACTTGACTAATAACACCCTTCATTCATACTCCTTTTATTTCATTGATTCAACACCACTGATGATCTCGATAAGCTCAGTGGTAATAGACTCTTGTCTTGCTTTGTTGTAAGCAAGATTTAACTGTTTGACGCGTTGTTTAGCATTGTTTGTTGCATTATCCATAGCTTGCATTCTAGCACTGTGCTCAGCCGCTAAAGAGTCAACTAAAGCATAATACATACTATACTCAAAATATTTATTTAGCAATTCATCCATAATCTTAGTATAGTTGTCCTCTGGCTCAAATTCCATCAAAGAATTTGTCTCAACCGCAACTATCTTAGACGGCTCAATAGGCACAATATCATTTACTCTAATCTCTTGAGAAATCATATTTTTATAGCCATTGTGTATTAGCACAACCTTATCTGTTATGCCGTTTGTAAAATCATCAATAGCGTCTTTTATGATCTTTTGAGCTTTTTCATAAGTAGGAGAAGAGCTAGCTCCGACATAAGTCTCAAGTAGTTCAACGCCTTGGAAATTGAAAAATTCAATGCCTTTTTTACCAACAGCTCTTAGTCTAACTTTGATCTTTTTGGCTTTTAACTCATCAATCATGCGCCTAACTGTCTTTATAGTCTGGACATTAAAGCCACCGCAAAGCCCTTTATCAGCGGTAACAAATATAATATCAACCTTTTCTACACCCTTTGTTGTGTTAAAAAATTTACTCTCAGTCATAACTGAAGCGTATTGATTGATCTTATAAGCTATCTCCGATAAAACCTCATTGATCTTAAGTGCGTAAACTCTAGAGTAGCGTGCAGCCTCTTCAGCTTTGCGAAGCTTTGCTGTTGAGACAAGCTTCATCGCGCGCGTCGTCTTTTGAGTGTTCTGGACGCTCTTGATCTTTCGTTTTATATCTTTTAAATTTGACATATCTTAGCCCTAGTTAGCGGCAAAAGTCGCTTTAAAATCTTTCAACGCTTTATGTAAAATTTCTTCTACTTCTTTATCAAGAACTTTTTTGGTTCTGATCTGCTCAAAAATTTCAGGGTATTTTGCCTCGATATATGGATATAGCTCTGCTTCAAATTTTGTTACATTTGCAGTTGCAACGTCATCTAAATAGCCCTTAGCACCAGCAAATATGATAACTACTTGATTCTCAACTGGAAGCGGAGAATATGGAGGTTGTTTTAGTACTTCAACCATTTTTTGACCGCGCTCTAGTTGTTTTCTTGAGCTCTCGTCAAGATCACTTGCAAACTGAGCAAATGCTTGTAGTTCGCGGTACTGAGCAAGGTCTAGTCTTAGCGTACCAGAAACTTGTTTGATAGCTTTGATCTGAGCTGCACCACCGACACGAGAAACAGAAAGGCCAACGTTGATCGCTGGGCGGATACCTGAGTTAAATAGGTCGCTCTCAAGGAAAATTTGACCATCTGTAATTGAAATAACGTTTGTTGGAATATAAGCTGAAACGTCGCCCGCTTGAGTCTCGATAATAGGTAGAGCTGTTAAAGATCCAGCACCTAGTGCGTCATTTAGCTTACTTGCTCTTTCTAAAAGTCTTGAGTGAAGGTAGAAAACGTCACCTGGGTAAGCTTCACGGCCTGGTGGTCTTCTTAGGATCAAAGACATCTCACGATAAGCAACCGCGTGTTTTGACAAGTCATCATAGATGATTAGCGCGTGGCGAGAGTTATCTCTAAAGTATTCACCCATTGTTACACCAGCATATGGAGCAAGGTATTGAAGCGCAGCTGCGTCACTAGCACCAGCATTTACAACTATCGTGTAGTCCATAGCGCCGTACTCTTCAAGCTTTTTAACGACTTGAGCAACGGTTGATTGTTTTTGACCGATAGCTACATAGATGCAAATGACATCTTGACCTTTTTGGTTGATAATAGTATCAATAGCAACTGTTGTTTTACCAGTTTGACGGTCACCGATGATTAGCTCTCTTTGACCTCTACCAATTGGCACAAGTGCGTCGATAGCTTTGATACCTGTTTGAAGTGGCTCATGAACGCTTTTTCTTGCCATGATACCTTTTGCTTTTTCTTCGACGAAGCGAGATTCAGTAGCTTCGATTGGTCCTTTTGCGTCGATTGGCTCACCGAGTGAATTTACAACACGGCCGATCAATGCGTCGCCAACTGGCACACGTAGAAGTTTTTTAAGTCTTTTTACAGAGCTTCCTTCTGTAATACCGCTAGTTTTTCCAAGGATAACTATACCAACACTGCTCTCTTCAAGGTTAAGAGCCATACCCTTTTCGCCGCTTTCAAACTCAACCATCTCACCAGCCATAACGTTTTTCAAACCATAAACGTTAGCAACGCCATCAGCGACTGAGATGACTTTACCGGTCTCTTCTACATCAACACTTAAATCAAAATTTTCAATACGCTCTTTGATTATCGTGCTAATTTCGTCAGCTTTAATTTTTGCACTCACGCTTTCACTCCTTTTTAAATTGCTTTTAATATATATTCACTCATTTGACTTTTTAGTCTGTCGATAGAGAAATTTACCTCGACACCTAAATCGTCTAACTCAACTTTTACACCGTTGTAATCGCTCTTTGAGCCATCAAGCTTGATCTTAGAGTTAAATTTCTTAGAGAAATTCTCTTCCAAAGCTTTTAGCTGCTCAGCGCTTAGATCAAAATTTCCAACAACCTCGCCGCGATATGTATTTTCAAGTAAAGATTGCTCTATCTTCATCTCATCTAGTATCGCAGGTATGAGCTCTAATCTTTTGTTTGCACCAAGAAGCTTTATAAAATTTGCAAATTTAACATCTTGATTTTTAACCAAAGATAGTACAAATTCAACCTTTTGTGAAGCCTTTAATGTCGGCAAACTTATAATGCTTTTAAATTTATCGCTAGCAAAAGCAGCAGCTAGCTCTGATAAATTTTCAACAAATACATTAAGTTCATTAGACTTTACGTCGCTTAAGATCGCTTTTACGTATTTTTTAGCTACTACTTCATTCATTAGCTAACCTTTTTAAGTATGATATTTACAAGCTCTTTTTGATCGACTTTTAGGCTATCGCTTGAGAAAATGTCGCTCAAAATTTCATTTACAACGCCTTTTGTCATCTTGCGCTCTTCAAATTCTTTTTGCTCTTTGTAGCCTTTTTCGATATTTGCAATATCGTTTTGAGCCTCTTTTTTAACTTTAGCAGCTAAATTTACAGCCTCTTTTTTCGCAGTTTCTATTAGAGCATTTGCATTTTGCTTAGCCTCTTCTACACGCTTTAAAACGTCATCTTTTTTAGCTTTTGACTCACGAAGCTTCTCTTGGATACTCTCAAGCTTATTTGCGATCCTGTCGATCCTGCTTTGATAAAGAGCTTTTAGTGGCTTAGCAGCAAAATAGACCAAAATAGCAAAGAAAAGTAAGAAGTTTAGCGTTCTCTCGACTATGTCGTAGTTTGTTCCACCATGCTCGCTAGCGTATGCTAGAAATGGAAGTGCTAGAAAAAATAAAATTTTTATCTTCATAAATTTCCTTTAAATTTTAGAGAGCTTAGCGTTTAAAGCTGCTCTAAGCTCAGGTAGTTTAGCTGATAGATCTGCCTTTAGGCTATCTTTTTGAGAGCTTAAAGCGTTTAAAAACTCATTATAATCAGCCTCTAAACTACTTTTTACCGCATTTATCTCTTTTAAAGACTCTTCTTTTGCCAAATTTAAGGCCTCTTGTCTTATTTTGTTAGCCTCAGATCTTGCATTTTGTATGATCTCTTCGATCTCTTTTTCATGAACGCTTAAGTCGCTTGCATTTTTGCTAGTGCTCTCTTCGTCATTTTTTATAGAGGCATTTCTGTCATCTATAAATTTAAGCATTGGCTTGTATAGCAAAGGATTTAAAATGGCGATCAAGACAAAGAGAACGATAGCCGTTAAAAGCATCAATGGCACATCTATTTCTAACATCCTCTCTCCTTATTTTGTTATTAAGTTTTATTTAATATTCAAATCAAAGTCTGATTTTACAATAAAATACTAAAAATAAAAATAAATTTGTAATTCTATTTTAGCTTAGCGATAAATTCTTCTACCTGTGAAATGTCGCTAAATTCTAATATTAAATTTTTAGATTTTACCTTCGTCTTTATCTTTAAATTTTTAAAAATTTCTTCTAAATTTGATAATTTTTTGCTCATTTCCTCTGAAATCTGAGGCTTTGGCTCTTTTACTTCTTCTTTATTTTTTATCTTTTTTACTAAGATTTCTGTATCTCTAACACTTAGTTTTTGTCCGATGATCGTATCAACGACCATTCTTTCTTCTTCACTACTAAGTCCTACGATGACTTTAGCGTGGCCTTGCGTGAGCTTGTCTTCTTGCAAAAGTCTTTGCGTATAGTCGCTAAGCAGCAAAAGTCTCATTGTATTTGTTATCTGGGTTCTGCTCTTATGGATGATGTTTGCTAAGCCATCTTGTGTGATCTTATACTCATTTATGAGCTCTTTATATGACTTTGCAAGTTCGATTGGGTTTAAATTTTCACGTTGTATGTTTTCGATAAGTGCAAGCTCTCTTAAATTTTGAGACTTGATATCAGCGATGATCGCCTTTATCTTGCTTGCTCCAAGCATCTTTGTAGCACGGTATCTACGCTCACCAGCTATTAGCATGTAGCCGTCATCTTTTTTGATGACGATTATTGGTTGTATGAGACCGTGCCTTTTGATGCTAGCACTTAGCTCTTTTAAAGCCTCCTCGTCAAAATGCGTCCTTGGCTGGTAAGGGTTTGGTAAAATTTCATCTATATTTATCTCTTCGACTATCTCAGAGTCGTTTAAATTTGCGATCTCTTTGCTGTAGGCCTGCTCTACATCTTCAAGTATCGCGCTAAGTCCGCGCCCTAATCCACCTTTTTTCGCCATTTTTTTCCTTATTTTTTAGTTTAAAATACAATATGCCAAATTTTGATATGCGATCGAGCCTGGTGATTTTATATCATAAAGTATCACTGGCTTGCCAAAACTTGGGCTTTCAGCAAGTTTTACATTTCTTGGAACGACTACAAATTCCTCTTTGCCGTCCTTGCTTTTAAAGAGCTTATTTTCAAAATGCTGCTTTAAATTTGCAATTGTCTCTTTTGAGAGATTATTTTGCGAGCTAAACATAGTCGGCAAAAAGCCCTTTATATTTAGCTTTGGATTTATCGTTTTTTTGATGATCTTGACTGTATTTAGGATCTGCGCCAAGCCCTCAAGTGCGTAAAATTCGCACTGGATCGGAATGATCACACTATCGCTTGCGCTAAGAGCATTTATCGTGATGCTGCCAAGCGCTGGAGGGCTATCGATGATGATAAAATCATAGTCATCTACAACTTCTGAAATTTTGTTTTTAAGGATTAGTTTATAGTCTTTGCTTTGATCGTTAAATTCTTGCTCGATGCCGACAAGTCCGATGTTTGACGGAGCTAGAAAAAGCGTTGGGATCTCAGTTTTTAGCACGATTTGTGAGAGCTTTTTCCTATCTGTTAAGACGTGATAGATGTTAAACTCGTAGTCGCTTCTACTAAAACCAAGTCCAGTCGTCGCGTTTGCCTGTGGATCGATGTCTATTAATAATACTTTTTTCTCAGCAACCGCCAGTGATGCGGCTAAATTTACGGCCGTTGTGGTCTTGCCAACGCCGCCTTTTTGGTTAGCTATTGTTATTATCTCGCTCATCTTAACGAATATACCTTTTCCCCGTTTAATAATATCGCTCCATCCTCGCAAATTTCAGCATCCTGAAGCGAAACAGCTCTATTTGCAATATGCGTAATAAAACTTTTTGACTTGCAAAAGTCTATCCTAAATTTGCTAAAAATTGGCTTCCATAAAATCTTTTTATCAAGCATGCTAATAAAGCCCCAAACTAGCTCATCTACGCTAGTTTTGATATCCAAAATGCCAGCGTTTTCGGGTGCGCTAGCTAAATTTATCCCCATACCACAGATGTAAATTTCATCCACTTTATTTGTCAAAGTGCCACCTATTTTACGCTCGTCCACGTAAAAATCATTTGGCCATTTTAGCCAGCACTTTGAGCCAAGTTCGCTCAAGACCTCACGCATCAGCATAGAAAAATATATAGAGATCGAGGGCGGAGGTATGTCGCTTGGCAGCTCATCTTCGCCTATGCAAAATGACATAAACAAATTTCCACCAAGCCCCTCCCAGCTGTTGCCGCGGCTGCCGACCCCTTTTGTTTGATTGTGCGCCACGATCATGTGCGGTGGCTTTATCTCGCCGTTTTTTAGGGCGTCTATCAAAAATTCCTGCGTCGAAGGCAGGCTTTGAAAAAACTCTACTTGCAAATCACACCTTAAATTTATAGAAGTGATTTACTGGATTTTGTCCGCCGCCGATGATGACCGCGTTTTTGATAGCGTTAAAGATATAATCATGCGCATTTTTCACGCTCTCTTTTAGACTATGTCCATTTGCTAAATTTGAAGCGATCGCACTTGATAGCGAGCAGCCTGAGCCATGTGTCGCAGTCGTTTTTATGCGCTCATCGCTAAAAATTTCATACTCTTTGCCATCATAAAATATATCAAGCGACTTGCCGTCAAGTTCGCCACACTTTAGATAGACGCTCTTTGTGCCAAATTTCAAAAGCTCCTTGCAAGCCTCTTTAAGCTCGCTCTCGCCCTTTAGCTCACGCTTTAAAATTTCGCGCGCTTCAAAGATATTTGGCGTGATCACGCTTGCAAGTGGGAAAAGCTCCTCCACGATCGCGTCTTTTGCAGTACCTTCTAGCCAGATGTCGCCATTTTTACAGCTCATGACAGGATCTAGCACGACTGGCGGTAAATTTTTGATCTCTCTTAGCGTTTTTGCGACGCTTTTGATGATCTCAACGCTTGGGACAACGCCTATTTTTATCACATCAACTCTTATATCATCAAATATCGCTTTTATCTGATCCTCGATGAGCTTTGGCTCAACTAACTGCATGCCAAATATGCCCTTTGTATTTTGAGCAGTGACCGCTGTGATCGCTCCCATCGCATATACGCCGTGTGCTATAAATACCTTTATATCAGCTAAAACTCCAGCTCCGCCGCTTGGATCAACCCCTGCTATACTTAGCGCATTTTTCATAACCGCTCCTTTAAATTTATTTTAATTCATCGCCAACACTAAGGCGCTTACCATTTATATATGCTTTTGCGTTTGTTGGCTTTTTGCTTGGCTCTTGAAGCTCGTAAATTTTAACTGCCCCACCCTTGCAAGCAACCACGACGTGGTCCTTTTCTACGCTTAAAATTTCTCCGCTTTTGCCACTTTTTTCGCTTAGCTCAAGCGATAAAATTTTTAGTCCGCTTGCTAGATAAAGCCCTGGCCAAGGTGTGAGCGCGCGAAATTTATTATAAATTTGCCCCGCCTCTTCGTCAAAGCTAAAAAGTCCGTCGCTTTTACTTATCTTTTTGCAGTGCGAGGCCTGCGCGTCGTCTTGCTTTTGTGGCTTTAAATTTTCAAAATTCTTAAGCACTTTTACGATTAGCTCGCCGCCAAGCTCACCTAGCTCACTAAAAAGCTCGCTTGACATCTTGCTCTCGCAAGACGTATAGATGAAGTCCAGCATATCGCCGGTGTCAAGTCCAGCGTCCATTAGCATAGCTGTGACGCCAGTTTGCTTCTCGCCCGCTAGGATCGCGCTTTGAATGGGGCTTGCACCTCTATATTTTGGCAAGATCGAGGCGTGCAAATTGATACAGGTGGCGACGTCTAAAACGCTTTGGGGTAAAATTTTGCCATAAGCTGCCACTACGATAAATTTAGGCTCAAATGCCTTTAGCTCGCTAACCACCGCCTCATCTTTTAGCGTATTTGGCGTAAAGACTGGCACGCCTACTAGCTCGTTTTGTGCGTAAATTTTGACCTCGCTTGGGGTTAAAATTTGCTTTCTGCCAACTGGCTTATCAGGCTGGGTAAAGACCGCTTTTATGTTAAAGCCAGCTTCTTTTAGATGCCTAAGTATCCTAACAGCATAATCAGGCGTCCCCATAAAAACTACATTCATCACTTTCCTTTAAATTTCAACGACTTTTATTTTGATCTTCCTTTTGACTGCTTGGCGGCCAAGAGGCGCATGGATATTTTTGCCAACTAATCTTTTGAAAGACTAAACTTCTTAGCTCATCAATGCTAATTTTGCCATTTTGATCGGTATCTAAGCTCTTAAATTCCTCACTAGTGCATAGATCTAGCGCTATTTTTAGCATTGGTGGCGCCTTGCACGCCACCCACTCATCTAAATTTAGCATGCCATCATGATCTATGTCATTAAAATCCAAAAACATATATATTGGATCCGCTGGCTCGCAGCTATATGCACCAAGGCAAAATAGCATAATGCAAAAAATTTTCTTCATTTTATCTTCTTAAATTTCTAAGTTCAAAGCACTAAAAATTCGCAACTTAAAGCTCTTTTTTAAGCAGCTCAAGCAGTGCAAATTTAAGCTCGTCGATGTTCTCGTTTGTCGCTGATGAGATCGGCAAGACAAAGTATGGTTTTTTCGTATCAAAGCTGTATAGGTCTTGCTTATAGACAAATTTACCAACTTGATTTGGCTCTAAATTTATACTTTTCATAAATTCTTTTATATTTTCATCTAAATTTTCCGCCGCATCGACTCTTGTAATAGCGATAGCATAGTCCCTGCTGGCAAGCACACTTGAAAATTTAGCGACTTCTTCTTTTAACACGCTAAACTGCTCGCTCATGCTTCTGTAATTTGCACTATCTATCATAAAAAGCAAAATTTTATTTCTCTCGATGTGCTTTAAAAACTGCACGCCAAGGCCGCGTCCGTCGCTCGCTCCCTCGATGATGCCAGGGATATCAGCCATGACAAAACCGCTAAACTCATCGACCTCGACAAGTCCGAGCTTTGGCGTAAGCGTGGTAAATTCGTAGTTTGCTATCTGTGGTTTGGCGTTTGAGACGGCTGATATAAGTGTTGATTTACCGACATTTGGAAAGCCAACAAGGCCCACGTCAGCTATCAGCTTTAGCTCGAGCCTGACCTCTACGCTCTCTTCTGGCATGCCCTTTTGAGCGTACTCTGGGGCTTGGTTGATAGAGTTTTTAAAGTGGAAATTTCCAAGTCCGCCCTTGCCACCTTTTAAAAATAGCGTCCTTTGCCCCTCCTCTACCATGTCGCAAAGCAGCTCGTTTGTCTGTGCGTCATAGACTGCCGTTCCTGGTGGCACGACAAGCTCTAGGCTCTCGCCCTTTTTGCCAGTCATTCTTTTACCCATGCCAGCCTCGCCGTCGCTCGCTCTCATCGCCTTTTTGCCCTTGTAATTTGCTAGTGTGTGGGTGTTGTTGTCGCAGACAAAATATACATCTCCGCCGTCACCGCCATCTCCGCCGTCTGGGCCGCCTAAAATGACGTGCTTTTCGCGGCGAAAGCTTACTGCACCAGCACCGCCATGGCCTGAACTTAGGGTTAATTTCACGCTATCTATAAACATTTTTTACCTTAAATTTATCTATTATTTAGTTTGAATTTTAGGCGAGATTATATCTTTTAAATGATTAAAATTTGTTTTGCGTTTAAAATCTCACTTTGTTTTTAGCATCTAACAAATTTAGAAAATCAGCCAAATTTTTGCCTAAATTTCATAAAATGGCGCAAAAGGATAGAGAATGAAAACACTTACGATTATTGATACTTTTGGCTTCTTTTTTAGGCTTTACTACGCTATGAGCGGGCTTAAAAACAGAGATGGCAAACCAAGTGGTATGATAAGTGGCTTTGCAAATTTCATAGCGAGCCTAAAAGATGAATACCAAAGCGACTATCTCATCTTCGCGCTTGATAGCAAGGGCAAGACCCTGCGCCACGAAATTTTGGGCGAATATAAGGCAAACAGGAGCGAGCCACCAGCTCAGCTAAAAGAGCAGCTGCCAGTTTGTATAGATATGATAGAAAAGATGGGGCTTTACAGCCTTAGCCACGAGGGCTACGAGGCAGATGATATCATCGCGAGCACGGTTAAAATTTGCAAAGATAAAGATATATTTGTGCGAATAGTCACGCATGATAAAGACCTTTACCAGCTCATAGAGGACGGCAAAGTGAGCATCTACAGCCCACAAAGCAAGATCGACCACGATAGCGCTAGCTGCTTTGAAAAGTATGGCGTCTATCCAGCGCAAGTAAGGGACTTTTTAGCCATCGCAGGTGATAGCTCGGATAATATCCCAGGTGTCAAAGGTATCGGCGCAGTGGGAGCTAAGAAGCTTTTGGCCGAGTATGGCAGCTTGGAGGGAATTTATGAAAATTTAGCCCTTCTTAGAAACGAGCGCACCAAAAATATGCTAGCAGTCGCAAGAGACGAGGCATTTTTGAGTAAAAAACTAGCCACGCTCTTTGATGATGCGATCACTTCGCTTGATCTTGAGCACTCTAAATTTCCAGAGCAAAATCCTTTGATAAACATCTCAGAAATTTTAAAAGAGTACGATCTAAACAGGCTTCTTAAGAGCTTACAAAAAGAGGAAAATACTGAATTTAAGCTCGGCTTTAGAGCAAATTTACTACTTGATGAGGCAAGCATCGAAAAGCTACTCTCAAGCGTCACGCCAGAGACCATCGTCGCCTTTGACACCGAGACCACGGGCGTTGATAGCAAGAGCGCAAAGATCGTTGGTTTTAGCTTTTGCTTTAATGACGAGGACGCCTACTACGTGCCAGTAGCTCACAACTACTTAGGCGCGCCAAAGCAAATCAGCCTAAATTTTGCTACTTGGGCGGTAGGGCAAATTTACAAAGGCTGCGTGATCGGACAAAATTTAAAATATGACTTTGAGATAGTAAAAAACAATCTCGGCCTAAATCCGCCCGCAAATTTCAAAGATACGATGATCCTTGCGTGGCTTAGCGATCCAAACTCGAGCGTTGGCATGGACGCGCTAGCAAAGAGGCTCTATGACTATGACACGATCAAATTTGAAGATGTGGTCAAAAAGGGGCAAACCTTTGGCGATGTGCCGCTAGAAAATGCTGCTAAATACGCCGCTGAGGACGCTTGGATAACGCTTAAATTTTATAAAACCTTTCAAAACACGCTTGATAAAAATTTACTAGCCCTTGCCGATACACACGAGTTTCCTTTTATCCTTACGCTTTTTGACATGGAGCAAAACGGCATCAAGATAAATGAAGCCAAAATGCAAAAGCTCATCCTTGAAAACGATACCAAACTAAAGGCGCTAACAAGTGAAATTTACGAGCTAAGCGGCGAAAATTTCAACATAAACTCCGTAAAACAGCTCGGCGTTATACTTTTTGAGCATCTAAAACTTCCAACCAAAAAGAAGACAAAAACAGGATATAGCACCGATGAGAGCGTGCTTGCTGAGCTCATAGATGCTCATCCGGTGATCGAGAAAATTTTATCTTACAGAGAGCTATATAAACTGCAAAGCACCTACTGCGAGCCACTTTTAGCGCTTGCGAAAAAGGACGAGGGCTCACGAATTTACACGAGCTTTTTACAAACTGGCACGAGTACTGGCAGGCTTTCAAGCAAAAATCCAAATTTACAAAATATCCCAGCTCGTGGCAACCTCGCAAAGGATGTCAGAGAGTGCTTTGAGGCACGCGCGGGGTATAGTTTTGTGGGGCTTGATTACAGCCAGATCGAGCTTAGGCTGCTAGCTCACTTTAGCCGTGATCCTGCGCTTCTTGAGGCGTTTAAAAATGACGAGGATATCCACGCAAGAACGGCTATTAGCATATTTGGCAGCAGCGACGGGCAAAATAGAGCCGTGGCAAAGAGTATAAATTTTGGCCTCATTTACGGCATGGGCTCAAGCAAGCTCGCTAATCAAGTAAATATCACGCGTGCCGAGGCAAAAGAGTATATAGAGCGCTATTTTAAGGCGTTTGAGACGATCAAAGAGTTTTTGGAGAGCATAAAAATTTCAGCTAAAAACGAGGGCTTTGTGCAGACGCTACTTGGCAGAAGGCGCTACTTTGACTTTAAAAGTGCCACACCTATGCAAATAGCTATGTTTGAGCGCGAGGCGGTAAATACGGTCTTTCAAGGCTCTGCGGCGGATCTTGTCAAGATGGCGATGGTAAAAGTTAGAGCAAATTTAGATGAAAACGCAAAGATGCTGCTTCAGATCCACGACGAGCTAATTTTCGAGGTCAAAGACGAATTTGCGCAGGAATTTGGCAAGGCGACACAAAAGACGATGGAAGAAATTTATACGTTAAATGTGCCACTTAAAACATCGCTAAATATCGCCAAAAACTGGGGCGAACTAAAATAGAGCAAATTTTGGCTAACAAGAGGGACAATAGTCTTTAGTACCAAACACACTGCAAAAACTAGAGAAATTTTAGAAGCAGCAATAAATAATGCGCTTTAAATTAGCGTAAATTTTAAAGCGCATTTATAAGCAACCAAGCATCAATTTACCTACTTTATAAACCCAACCTGCGGTAAAATTTCAGCTAATGCCTCGTCCTTTTTCTCGTTAAATTTGACCTTATTTTGCTCAAAAAGGTTGTTTCCGTGTGCGTCGATCGAGACTATTAGCGGGCCAAACTCTTTTACACGGCACTTCCAAAGGGTCTCTGGCATACCAAGCTCCGTCCAGTCGGCACTCTCGATCTCCTCTACCTGCGTCGCAGCCACTACCGCACAGCCTGCCGGAAACACGCAGTGAATAGCACCAAACTCTCTGCAACCACTCATCGTGCCTTCGCCCATGCCTCCTTTGCCGACAATGAGACGAACGCCAGTTTTTGCGATAAATTCTCGTTCAAATTTCTCCATCCTCATGCTGGTTGTAGGTCCTACTGAGACCATCTCAAAGCTTTTTTCGCCAGTTTTTCTGATGATCGGCCCTGCGTGTAGGATCGCACCGCCTATTATATCTAGCGGTAGCTCTCTACCCTCCTCCACTACGCGTCTGTGCGGCACGTCGCGGCAGGTGATGATGTGTCCAGTTAGATAGATCACGTCGCCGATTTTGATGTTTAAAAGGTCCTCGGCGCTTATTGGCGTGGTTAAAATTTTCTTACTCATAGCGCAAACTCCTTGTGCGATTTTACGTCGAAATTTAGATCTGCATCCCAGACGATGTGCCCTTTGCGGTGCGACCAACAGCCCACATTTACGGCGACAGCTATGACGCTTGGGTGGCGAGCGCAGTTTTCTATATGCACGCCCATCACAGAGCTTGCACCGCTCATGCCTTGTGGTCCAAGGCCGATTTTATTGATGCCATCTTCAAGCAACTTTTCAGTTAATGCGGCACGTTCGTTTTGATTTTTAGAGCCCAAAGGCCTCATAAGCGCCTTTTTAGAAAGCAAGGACGCTACGTCGATCGAAGTGCCCACACCCACACCCACTAGTAGCGGCGGACAGGCGTTTATTCCGTAGCTGGTCATTATATCCATGACAAATTTAACGACGCCCTCATAGCCCATGCCAGGCATCAAAACGGTCGCTTTGCCAGGCAGGCTACAGCCGCCACCTGCCATATAGGTGTGTATCTCGCACTCGCTGCTTTGCGGCACGATCTCCCAAAACACACTCGGCGTGCCCTTGCCGACGTTTTTGCCGGTATTATACTCGTCAAATGTCTCGACGCTGTTGTGACGAAGCGGAGCCTCGCGAGTAGCTTGCAGTACCGCCTCTCGCAGTAGCTCTTCAAGCTCGCCGATCAGTGGGAAATTTGCGCCACATCTTACGAAAAACTGGATCACTCCAGTATCCTGACAGGACGGGCGGTTTAGCTCCTTTGCAAGGCGCTGGTTTTCAAACATCGTTTTATAGATCTCCTTTGCCAGCGGCTGCGTCTCGCGCTCGCTAAGCTCAAGTAGCTTAGCAGTCACGTCGTCAGGCAGCACTTTGCCTGTGTAGCCGACAAATTTCGTCATGACCTCAGTCATCTTTTTTATGGATTTTTTTTTATCCATCGCTTCTCCTTTTAAATTTCGTCCTCGAAAAACGGCTCGGGATTTTTAAGCAACCAAAGCACGAACAGGTATCTAATCTTACCTACATCTTCAGCATGCCAACTTGTCCTTAAATTATAAAACATCTTATCAAGCGCTTCATCGTTTAGCTCTTCGAGCCTATTGCCTAGCTTAAAATATTTTTTAATTTCGGCGGCGGCTTTATCTGTATATTCACCATCCCATAAAATCCAACTTCCATATTCCCCGTTGTAGTCCCAGTACCGGTATAAATTAGTAGCCGCATGTATCATTTTATACTGCACGCTATCTTTTTGTCTTGAGAATTTCATCCAAAAATTATAAGTAAATTCGCTGTATTCTTGCGGATCGTATTTTTCCATATCCGTTGGATACTCGGGTACATATAGGTATTCCAACCTTTTGCCAAAGCGACGCCAAATATAAATTTGCGATTTTTCAGGTAGGAGATTGTATATATAATTATACATTATTCCAAAATCGATATTAACGACTTCACCCGCCTGTTTTATATATTCCCGAGAGGTATAGTCCTGCTTGCCTACGATTACTAACTTTTGATGCGGTTTTAAATTTTTATATACATACCACATAAAATTTCTAAGCGGCGTCTCGCCCTTTTTATTTTTAGCGTTTATGTTGCCGCCTTGCATAATAATCCATTCGATTAAATTTGCGTCCGCATACGCATAGGGCGAATTTGGATCTTTTTTCTTGATATCTTTGTTTGCATGTAGCATATGCAGTATCGTGTTGCCGTCTTTGTCGGTCGCATTTATATCGTAAATTTCAAATACCGCCTTAATCTTCTCATCGTCGCCGCTTTGCAAAATTTCATTAAAATTTTTGGGTAATCTTTTACGCCTAAAAATTCGTATCTCGTTGTAGATCGCATGCTCACTACCGATGAAATTTTCAGATGCGTAGGCTAAAACGCAGCCTATCGCGTAGCAGATAATGTCCGTCCAATCAAATGTTCCACCAAAAATTATCCATAGTGCGTAATTTTGAACGCCTAAAATTTCAAGTACCTTAAAATATTGTGCGATTTCGATAACTAGCGAGAGAGTAAAGACCGCGAGCGCTAAAATTTTAGGTGGTAGCCTGAACGCGGCTCGCCCAAATGCATAAAGCATCGCTGCGGCTAGCACATCGCCTAGATAGTAGCGTATGAAGCCGTCTTTGGCGTAAATTGCGATAAAAATTTCAAATGCTAAAATAGCAATACCCGTCATCGCCCAGTTCATTCTAGCATCCCAACAATATTCACTTCTAGATGCGTCCGTAGGCGAAAGTATTGCTTTTTTCGTATCCTCTCTCAATTTTACACCTTACAAATTCTATTTAAAATTTAGAGATGATTTATCAGGCTTGCGTTATATGCAGCACCGAAGCCGTTGTCGATATTTACGACACTTATGCCATTTGCACAGCTATTTAGCATGGCTAGCAGTGCCGCTAATCCTCCAAAATTTGCCCCATATCCCACGCTAGTAGGCACTGCGATCACAGGCACGCTCACGAGGCCAGCTAACACGCTAGCTAGCGCGCCCTCCATGCCAGCAACGGCGATCACGACCTTTGCGCCGCGTATCTCGTCAAGCTTTGCGACCAACCTATGTAGCCCTGCCACGCCGACATCGGTAAATTTTTTCACGTCATTGCCTAAAAATTTTGCCGTCTCATAGGCCTCCTCCACGACTGCGCCATCAGCAGTGCCAGCAGAGACGATAGCTATGTAGCTTTTTGTTGGTAGTTGCTCTTGAAATTTGACGCTGATCACACTACCACGAGCGTTAAAATTTGCCTGTGAAAAGATCTCATGAATGCGTTTAAAAACATTCTCATTTGTTCTTGTGATTAGGATATTTTCATTTTTTTCGCCGATCGCACTAGCAATTTGCAAAATTTCATCATCTGTTTTATTTGCCCCATATATCACCTCACCAGTACCATTTCGCAAAGCACGCTGAGTGTCGATCTTGGCGCATCCGATGTCATTAAATGGATAGTTTTTTAGATACTTTAGCGCATCTTGCTCGCTCATCTTGCCATTTTTTATACTGGCGATAAATTCTAAAATTTCAGCCTCGCTCATGCCAAAACATCCTCTCTAAGCCCCTTTAGATCAAGCATCACCTCTGCTGCGCCAAGTGCTACTAGCTCTTTAACGATAGACTTAAATTTCACATCGTTTAAAAAGCTTTGCATGCTAGAAAATGGCATTTGCAGCTTCATTTTTTTATCATCAAGCCTTGCTCGCACATTTGCGTAGCCACTTTTTATCAGTAAATTTTCAGCCGCCTCTACTAAATTTAGCTCATCTATGCTTATCTCTTTTTCATGCGGCAAACGAGTTAGCAAGCATGCATAGCTTGGCTTTTCAGCAGTTGCTAAATTTAGCTCACGTGAGAGTTCGCGGATCTCAAATTTACATAAATTTATTAGAGGCGAAAACACACCAAGCTCTTCTTTTGCCTTAAGCCCTGGGCGATATTCGCCAAGATCATCTTTGTTTGTGCCGTCAGCCAAATTTGTAAAACCTAGCTCATTTGCGCGCGCAAGAAGCCTTGAAAAAACTGCTTTTTTGCAAAGATAACAGCGATTTTGCGGATTGAGCTTGATCTCATCAGCGATGCCTACCTCAAATATCTCGTGCCTGATGCCATAAAATTTAGCAAATTCTACCGCCTCGTCTATCTCTCGCAAAGACATGTAGGGCGATTTTACCGTGAGTGCTAGCGTATTTTCGCCAAGCACGTCCGCAGCGACCTTTAGCAGTAGCGAGCTATCCACGCCGCCGCTAAAAGCAATGGCTAAATTTCCTAGCTTTTTTATATCATTTTTTAGAATTTCTAACTTCGTCATACTTTTTAAAAATTTCTTTTTTTACCTGAAATATTGATGTTTTATGCGCAAGTGCAGCGCTTTTGCACTCTTCAAACTCAGGCTTTACCTTTTCATCATCGCCTGAAATTTTTAGTCTTATATCGCCAAATTTCGTCTCAACACTTACAAATTTTCGCTTTAGCTCGGTTTTTATGACATCTATCTCACGAACGCCGATAGCCGTCGTGTGCGTAAATATAAGCTCTTTTATCTTTTTCGCATCTTCGTTGCGGCACAAGACATTTAGCTCAAAGCCGATGCGCCCTTTTTTCATATAGATAGAGTGGCTAAAGACGTCTAGAGCGCCATTTTCACGTAAAATTTCACATGCAAAGGCAAAGCTTTCCGCGTCCATGTCATCTATGTTTGTAGATATCATTTTTTGCACCAAATTTTGGCTCTCATCCACCTCGCAGATCATCGCGCGAAGGGCATTTGCAAAATTTGGAGCGTTCTTTTCACCAGCTCCATAAGCTACTTTTTCTATTTTGAAATTTATATCGCTTACAAACTCATCTACGCATGCTTTTAGTATCGCCGCACCTGTTGGTGTAGTCATCTCAAAATTTGCTCTGCCAAGACTTACAGGCACGCCCTTTAAAATTTCACAAACGGCAGGCGCTGGGACATTTAGAGTGCCGTGGTCGCACTTTGCTACGCCACCGCCAAGCTCGATCTTTGAGCTAAAAACTCTTGAAATGCCAAAATTTTTATATAGATACTCAAGGCAGATCGCGGCCCCTACGACATCTACTATGCTATCAACCGCTCCAACCTCATGAAAATGCACCTCATCGATGCTAACTGCATGCACCTTTGCCTCAGCCTGCGCGATCACATGAAATATCGCAGCGGCCTTTTTCTTGCAAAATTCGCTCAAATTTGAGCTAGCTAAAATTTGCTTGATATCAGCGTAGCTTCTAGCGTGAGGCTGCGATTTTAGTAGCACGACGTCTATTTTGGTCGCAGCGATGCCATTTTTTACTACGTTTTTTTGCTCTAAGCGAAATTCTCCGCTCAAATTTAGCTTCTCTAGCTCAGAGCAAAGATAGCCAAAATCCACTCCAAGCCCGACAAGAGCGGCTAAATTCATATCGCCGCTGATGCCAGAACTTGCGTCATAGTATAAAATTTTAGCCAAACTCACACCTTAGGTACGGTCATAGAGCCAAAAGGCAAGATGATTATTTTTGCATCCTTGCCTTTTTGAGCTAGCGCCTCATCTACGGCCTTTTGTAGGTCGTGATACGGCTTTAGATGCACAGCTTTCATCTCATCATCGCTTAGATCAGTCACAGCCCAAGTCTGCGCCCAAAGCGAAATTTCAGCCATTTTTGCAGCCTTGTGATAGCCAAGTTTAAAGCCAGAATTTATCTTTTCTAGCACTTTTTTTGGCGTATCGGCCGATGCCATAAGGTCAAAGAAAGGTTTTGGACCGATGCCTGTGCGGCATTTTGCGACCATTATTAAAATTCCATCCTGCGCAAGCGCTAATTTGCCGTTATCTAGGGCTTTTTGTGCCTGATAAAGATCCACATCCATAGGATAAGGTGCGACCGAGATCACAACGTCAGCCTTTTGTGGGATATTTACGCAAAATACCTCATCAGCCTTTTTCACGCAGTCATAAAAGCTATCGTTTAGATCGCCAGCACTCGCGTAATAGACGCCATGCTCGCTATCAAGCACTGTCTGTATAGAAAAGACATCGATATTTGAAAGAACTTTCATCGCATCGATCATATCTTCATGCACAGGGTTGCCCTCTAGGCGCAGTGCCTGAGCGTCAGCACTAAGTGCTAGTTTGTGGTTTTGCGTGATGCTTTCGTATGAGGCAGTGCCTGGCAAAAAGGCCTTTCTACCGCCGGTGTAGCCTGCAAAATAGTGAGGCTCTACCGAACCTATGACGATCACTTTTTTGGCTTCAGCCACGATCTTGTTTAGATACATCTGCGTGCCGTTTTTGCTCTCGCCTAAAAAGACCATTTCATCATGCTTTGAGTCGTGGTCATGAACCTCGTTTTTAGCTCTGATCTCTGGGTAAATTTCTTTAGAAAATATCATATTGTATTCATCTAGCGTACCCTCTCTGTGGCAGCCAGTAGCGATGATGAAAATTTTATTTTTATCGCGAAGTTTTGGATAAATTTGCTTTAAAATTTTAGCAGTTGGCGTAGGTCTTGTGCCGTCATTTACGATGATAACTATCTTTTCATCGCCAACGATAAACTCATCAAAACTTTTTTGATTTATTGGATTTGCTAAAGCCTTTGCGATAAGCGCTGCTTCGTCAAATTTAGCGACTTTATTTGGATCAAAAACACCAAGCAGATTTTTTTCGTCTATTTTTAAATTTATATGGTCATCTTTACCATAAGCGATAGGGATTTGCATGCTTCTCTCCTTAAATTTAACTATTAGTTATTTGCTTTTAGGATTTTATCTCAATCTTTCTTTTAAATATATTTAATTTTTTCACAAAAATATAGATAAGATAACAAGAATTAAATGTAATATTAAATTCTACATATCTTTTTTAATTAGTATTTAATTTTAATATTTATATACTCATTGCGTAATTTTTGAAAAGGGAGAAATCATGGAATTTCTTACAAGTTTGTCTGAGAGTACGCAGTTTTTCTTACAATTGATTGTCGTGCTCGGCTGTTTGTTCTACGGAGCAAAAAAAGGTGGTATGGCACTTGGTGTCCTTGGTGGCATCGGTCTTGTTATTTTGGTATTTGCATTTGATTTAAAACCAGGTAAGCCTGCTATTGATGTTATATTAACTATTCTTGCAGTTGTTGTAGCAAGCGCTACACTTCAAGCAGCTGGTGGTCTTGATGTTATGCTTCAGATAGCTGAAAAAGCACTCAGAAAACATCCAAAAACAGTTTGCTATCTTGCGCCGATTTGTGGCTGGACGCTAACAGTGCTATGCGGTACAGGTCACACAGTTTATACACTTTTACCGATCATATATGACGTATCAATGAAAAGTGGAATCCGTCCAGAACGTCCGATGGCAGCTACTACGATCTCTTCACAACTTGCTATTATCGCAAGCCCAGTTTCAGTTGCTGGCGTGTCTATGGTTGCTGTTCTTCTTGGTACTGGCACAGTTCATATTGAGGGCTTTACAAGCTATGTTGATCTATTAAAAGTTACCATCCCTTCTACATTTTTGGGTGTGCTTTGCATAGGAACTTACTCAGTATTTAGAGGTAAAGATCTTGATAAAGATCCAGAATTCCAAGCAAAAATAGCTGATCCAGAGCAAAGAAAATATATATATGGTTCTGATGAGGCACATTCATTGATCGGTGTGCATTTACCAAAAAAACAATGGAATGTTATGTGGATATTCCTTGCTACAATCGCTGTCGTTGCGGTTTTAGGTTATTACAAACAACTTCGCCCAAGCTGGACAAGTAACGTTCCTGGTAAATCAATAGAAATAATCGTAGATAAAAAAACAGTTAAAAATATCACTGTTAAAGACGGACAAGTTGTTTCTATGGTTGGCGATAGCAAAATCGTCTCAAACGTAAAAGACAATAAAGTAAAAGACGCTACTAAATTTACAAGCGTTCAAGTGCTAGACAAAGACAATAAAGTAACACAAAGTATTGTTTCAAACGGCGCTGATGTTGTTATCACTGCAGGTGATAAAAGCGAAACTATCGCAAACGCTAGCATCGTAGTAAAAGATACCATGAAAAAGACTGCGCCACTTGGCATGGTTGATACGATCCAAATTTTCATGCTTTTAGCAGCATCTATCATGATGATCTACTCAGGCATCAAAGCAGCTAAAATCGGTCAAAATGAAATTTTCCACAGCGGTATGGTTGCACTTGTTGCGATTTACGGCATTAGCTGGATGGCTGAGACAATGTTCCACTCTCACATTGATATGCTTAAAGGCTCACTTGGCGAGGTTATGAAAGCATATCCTTGGATGTATATAGTAGTTGGTATGCTTATATCAAAATTCCTAAACTCTCAAGCTGCTGCAGCTGCTACTTTCGTGCCACTCGCTGTTCAAATAGGTGTTCATCCAGGCGTTATTGTCGCATTTGCCACTGCTTGCTATGGATACTTCATCCTTCCAACATATCCAAGCGACCTTGCAGCCGTGCAGTTTGACCGCTCAGGCACAACGCACATTGGCAAATATGTAATCAACCACAGCTTTATTATACCTGGTTTCATAGGTGTATTTAGCTCTTGTGCAGTTGGCTGGGTTCTAGCAAATATCTACGGATATCTTAACTAAGATTTTATTTCTGACAAGCTGTTTTAAAGGCAGCTTGTCTTTTTTCTACAAAATTTACTACTATTTTATAAAAATTTTTTGGCTTAACGCTATCAAAGTTTATCTTGAAATTTCTGCTTATTGCTCATATAAACAAAGCTTAGCACTTCAGCTACTGCCCTAAAAAGATGTGCTGGTATCGTATCATCAACCTCACAAACTCTATAAAGTTCCCTTGCAAGAGGTGGATTTTCATAAATTTGCACTCCGTTTTCAACCGCTACCTTTTTTATCTGAAGCGCCAAGAAATCAACCCCTTTAGCAAGTATTATCGGTGCCTCGTCACGGCTCTTATCATATCTGATCGCCACGGCATAGTGGGTCGGGTTTGTGATGACGACGTCAGCTTGTGGGATGTTTTGCATCATTCGGCGTTTGGCTGCACGCATTTGCGCTTGGCGGATCCTACCTTTTACCTGTGGGTCACCCTCCATCTGCTTGTACTCGTCCTTGATCTCTTGCTTGCTCATACGAAGGTCTTTAAAATACTGAAAACGCACGATGAGCAGGTCAGCAAGACCGATCACAAAAAGTATAAAAAGCATGACGCTAACTAGGATGATGAGCTTCTCTTTTAGCCACGCGAGCTGGTCAAACATAGAAAAAAAGAGCGTGTGTGGCAGCTCTTTGATAAACTGCAAGAAAAAGTAAAATCCAACTCCAAAGACGATGCTTACTTTAACGACGATCTTGACACTTTCGATCGCCTTTTTCATAGAAAATAAATTTTTTAGCCCTTTTAGCGGATTTATCTTGCCAAAATTTGGCGTTATTGGCTTTGTGGTAAATATAAAGCCAAACTGCATTACATTTGCGATTATGCCGGCAATCGCGACACATATGCAAACTGGCAGGATCATCAAAAGCGCCCTGCCAAATGTATTTACAACGATCATTTTTACCGTTGGCAATGTCAGTGGCTGACCGATAAATTTAGAGTAGTAGATATAAAGCGAGATGACCTGATCTTTCATGAAATTTAGCATCGCAAGCAGCACACCGATAGCAATAACTAGGGTCACAAAGCCAGATAGATCCTGACTTTTGGGGACGTTGCCGTCCTTTTTGGCGTCTTCTATCTTTTTGGGGGTCGCTTCTTCGGTTTTTTCCTGATCTTCGCCTGCCATCTTTGTCCTAAGCTCGCTTAAATTTGGGGCGATTATAGCCAAAACAAGGTTAAACTATCCGCCAAAGCCACCTTTTGCACGTGAAAAATTAGGCGTTTTTTGGATAAAATTAGCAAAATTAAGGAGCACGCAAAATGTCATTTTTAGAAAGCTTATTTAACATTTTCAAAGCCAAAAAACCGCCAAAAAGCGACGAAGAGCTACTTTTAGACGAGTATGCAAGCATTTACGCCCAGATAAAAGAGAAAAATTTAAACGAATACGACTTTTTATGTGAGCTCATACGATTACTCTCTTTTTCAAGAGCTAGACGCTACGACTTTTGCCTTGAAAAGTGCCTAGCTGATGGCGACGCCGAGGCACTAAATGATCTCATCTTTCAATACGCTAAGCTAAATTTACTCCCAGGATGCAGCGGTGGATACGATCAGTGTGAGAAGCTCATACCAGCATTTTTTGCTATCGCTTGTGGCGACACAGATAGTATGGCAAGGATATTTTCAAAAGGCCTGCCACCTAGCAAAAACGGCTATAAATTTCTATGTGTTATGCATGATCTGCTCACGGCGATGCTTTGGCAAGATGAAAATTTACTCGCCCCTGCCCTAGAAAAGGCTCGCACCTTTGCAGAGTCCAAAAAGCCAGCAAATGAAAGAGAGGCGGTTAAATTTGTGCTTGCCTTGCACGAAAAAGATACGGCCGCTATGAGCAAGCATTTGCAGAAATTTTGCTCCACTTTTGGCAGAACAGATGCACCTAAATTTGAAAAACGACTTTACATTTTTGCGCACGGACTTCACGCCTTGGCACGCTACTTTTTACCACTTGAGCTCTTTAAAGAGATAAAGCTACCAAAAAATGAAAATTTCAGTAAATTTTACGCAAAGAGGCTCTTTCAAAATGAAATTCCTAAGCCAAAACTTTATTTTGTTTTTCCGCCTGAGCTTGAACTAATAAATGTGATCTTAAGCGCACCAGTAGCCAAGACGCTGATATATCAGCCACATTTGCCAAATGACAAAACCTTTTTCTTAGATCATACCTCTATGATAAGAAATTTAGCCGACGAGATCATAAGATCAGGGGCATTAAAGTAGAATTTATAAACTTTTGGCTAATATTCACACCTTACAACCAACAAAGCTCCATAAATCTTTTGCAAAAAAGTGCTTTTTGGTCTTACCAAATTTTAGAAAGGTAGAGTATGTCAAAATACGCTATATTTAAGCATGGCGGCAAGCAATATCGTGTTAGCGAGGGCGAGTTTCTTAAGCTAGATCACTTTAGTGCTGAAGCTAAATCAACCGTTGAGATTACAGAGGTTTTAGCTGTAAACGACGGCGAAGTAAAGGTAGGTGCGCCATTTGTTAAGGGTGCAAAAGTTGTTCTTGAGGTCGTTAATGAAGGCAAAGACAAAAAAGTAGTTATCTACAAAAAACGCAGACGTAAAGACTCAAAACTAAAACGCGGCTTTAGAAGACAATTTACACGTGTAAAAGTCGTAAGTATCGCAGCTTAAGGAGATAAGATATGGCACACAAAAAAGGTCAAGGTTCAACCCAAAATAACCGTGATAGTATCGGACGCCGATTAGGTGTTAAGAAATTTGGTGGCGAGTTCGTTCGTGCAGGAAATATAATCATCCGCCAAAGAGGAACAGCAACTCACGCTGGAAATAACGTAGGTCTTGGCAAAGATCACACTATTTTTGCATTAGTCGATGGCTTTGTAAAATTTGAAAGACTTGATAAAAACAGAAAAAAAGTATCTGTTTATCCAGCTGCATAACCCCAGGGGCGTTTGCCCCTTTTTATTTTTAAATCCACTCAAAAATTTAAGAAATTTAATTTATCTTTTCTAATTCTTTGATTATTTTTATAGCTCTATTTTGCCAAGTATTTTTACTCATACTTTCATAGGCATTTTTTGAAATTTTATTTAGCTCTTCATTACCTAAAGTCTTTATATAGTTAAATTTTTCTTCTAAACTTTTTTCATCACCCGCTTCATATAAAAAACCGTTTTCGCCATCTTTTACTATTTCAGCAACTGGTGGGAAATTTGGAGCTAAGACGACATTTGAATTTGCCATATATTCAAAAAGCTTTAATGGAGTGCTATAAAGCGAATAATCACTTTTTACACTAGGTATTATCAAAATAGTATTGTTTTCAATAAGACTTTTTACAACTTCATTTTGAGGCAGCAGTCCTTTAAAACATACCAAATTTTCAATCTCTCTTTCTTTAAGAGTGTTTTTTAAAGTCATAAAACTATTTCCGCTATTTTTGCCATAAAGTTCTAGTTTTATACTAGTTTTTAAGGCAAAATCTAGCATCAAATCAAGGCCTTTCCATAACAAGAATGAGCCATAATAGTTTATACTTGAAAAATCAAAATCTTTCTTCTTAAAATCATAATCTTGCTTGCAACCATTATAAACAACTGCCGAATTTACTATTTGTAAGCCGAAAAATTTTCTAAGCTCGTTTAGCGTACTGCTATTGTGCGAAAATACAAAATCGGCATTTTGTAGTATCTCTTTTTCCATATTATAAAGTGCTTTGTTACCTAAAGTAAAACACTCGTGCGCTTCAAATACAACCTTTTGATCGGGCATTTTATTTTCTAGTAAAAATTTAGCTATCTTTAAATGTCTCGTATAAAATATTGCGTCTTTATTTGAGTAGTTATTTATTATCTTTTTTAGAAAAAAATTAAAAATTTTATTACTTTTTAAAAATAGAATCTTTTTTCTTACAAACAATATGTCATTAGCTTTTAGCTTTAAAGCGAATTTCTCATTTACCTCATTTAAATTTAAAGGAGACTGCGGTAAAACCAGTTTAGCATCGCACATATTACTAAGCTCAAAAAATGTATTTAGTATTGCTATCTCTCTTGCATTACCTTGCGGAATTTGTTCTGGATATATGTAAAACAGTTTCATAAATCACTCCTTGTTCTTGCACAAAAACACTATAAAAAGACCAAGCATTACATAAATATGAGTAAAGTACATAGTTTCAAATAATCCCCTAAATATATAAGTGCAAAGCATGCTTCCAAATATTGTTATATAAAATTTGTTGTTTGACAAATACCTTTTAAAAGAAACAAAAAGCATATAAAAAACAAGCGCAACAAAAAAAGCAGTACCTACTACACCGTAATGATAATACTGGCCAATAAATACTGGCTCGTCATGGAATGGCTTTTTAGTACCGTCAGTGCCTATACCAGTTGGGCCAAGGTCATCATTATTAACATTTTTGTCATTTAAAAATTTAGTATATTGTTTACCACCAAAGCCTATACCTATATAAGCTCTATCAGAGTTAAAAAGAAGCGGCAACCTCTTTGTTAAAATATCTCCTCTACCAGAAGTATAAAATCCTTGCGCAACTTTTAACTGCAAAAGCGTAGAGTTATGATAAACGCAAGCAGAGGCGGCAAGTAAAAATAGACAAAATATCATGGATTTTTTATTTATAAGATTAATTTTTTCATTTTTAAAAGTTAGAGCCAACATAACCATCAAACTTAGAGCAAGTGCAAGCCATGAGCCCCTAGCTCCTGTAAGCAAAATAAAAATTAAACTAACAATAATGTTAAAAACTATGATAAAAAATTTATAAAATTTATTTTTGATAAAAAATATTGAGACCAAAGAAAAAATAAATAAACTATCAAAAAAGCCTGCATAAAATCTATCTATAGGTTGCGTCCATTGGTCTTTTTCATTTTTTAAATTTAAAAGAGTGCCATCTTCTATCCCTTTTACAAAAAAATGTATATTATCTATACTAAGTGCTGCAACCATAGCAAAAAATAACCATTTTGAGTTTTTATAGCTACCATCATGCCAAAGAAGAACGATAAAAATAAATATAAACGCTCTTTTAAATTCATTAAGCGCTGAAAGTGCTGCATTTTGCGTAGCATCATAAGGAAAAAATGATATGCCAAAAACATATAAATTTAAAAGCAAAAATAGCAACAAAATAGCTTTATTGTTCTTTGCATTGTTCTTTATATTTTGTACAACATTTTTAGTATCGACTGCAAAAAGGATCAATGTTAAAAATAGAGCTAAATATATGGCTAAATTTTTAATAGCAGTTATGTGTTCGTTATATTGACCTATCAAAAAAAGAGATAACAAAAGTAGAATTGAACTTTTTAAAAATGTTATCAAATTTGATTTATTTTGAAGTATCATTCAACACCTCTTTATAAAATTTTTGTATATCATCGGCGATCTTATCCCAAGAAAAATTTTCCTCACACATTTTTCTAGCATTTGAGATTATCCTGTGTCTTTCTGGATATTTTAAGTTTAATATATATTCCTTTACATTTTTAGCAAAATTATCAAAATCAAAAAGTTTGCAGTTTTCATTATCCACCATGTATTCTTTACTGCCTTCACTGGCTCTTGCTATAACAAAACTCTCACAGCTCATGGCCTCTATGCCAACCATGCAAAACGACTCTTTGTCATTTAAAGGGATGATTGTAAAATCAAAGTCATTATATGCTGCGTGAACTTTATCTGGTGAGATATTGTCAAGAAATTCTATATTGTTTAGATTGTATTCTTTTATCTTTTTAACAAGACTTTTATAGTATTCATAATTATCTTTTCTTTTAATTATTTCACCTATTATTTTAAAATTGTACTCAGGTAAATTTTTGAATTCTCTTGCTAACTCAATC
>NZ_POYR01000047.1:0-4725 GCF_002912425.1 Campylobacter concisus | reverse complement strand
GCTTTTTTGTTTTAAAATAATATACTCATAAAATTTATAATTTACTTTTCTTTTAAATAAAAGCCAAAAAATAAAATTTGACATTATTGTCAAAGGATAAAGAGCTATTCTTGCTGGCATTGTCAAATACCTCCTAGCTCCTTTTAACTCCTTACTTAGATTTTCAAAACTTTTATAAATTTCGGAATCTTCGCTTAATTTTATCTCTCTTATAATATTGCCATTTTCCAAAAATTTCACACTATCAGAGTTTATGGCAATATAATTTTTATTTTTAAAATACGGCAATATATAAGCTACAATACCAAATGCTATGATAGCTGACAAAAAGCGATTGGCGCCAAGCAACAAATAAATAAAATCTACAATAAGCACTGGCAGAACAAAAATGAATACAAAGAGCAAGCTTTTGTCCTTTATAACTATTGGTCTTTTGTTATAGTCTCTCAATTTTACCCTTGCTTACTTAGCTACTTTATACTATTTTAAGACCTCTTTGCTTTTTATATTTTTTACAACGCCTTGATATCTCCGCCGATGACTCTTAGTCCCATGCTGTCAAATATCGCTTTTATGCCGCCAACTTCTATCACGACACTTGCGCCATTTATGGTTACTTTGGTGCTGCCTACTTGGTGGATGATCTCATTTTTAGCATTGACCTCGTATGTCGTCTCGATCTCGCTATACTTAGAGTCTGCCATCTCGGTGTGCTGCGCGGCTGTTTTTGTTGTGAAATTTGACTTAGCATTTATGTCGATGTAGTTGTTTGCCTGAAGCACGATGTGCTCGTTACTAAACTCATTTATGCCCTTTTGAGAATTTAGCTTGTAGCTACCATCTATGTTTTGCTCTTTAGTGCCTTTTATCTCTTTAGTTTCGTCGTTGTGTATGGTTGTATTGAGGTTTGATTTTATCTCGACAAATTTGTCATTGCCGACAAACTCATGTCTATCTTGACCAACTCTAGTTGTATCATCAACAGCTACATTTAACGTGTTTGAGACACCTACTACCGTATCTTTTGAAAGTCCAACCGTCGTTAGATATTCGCCGCCGACATTTACGTTTTTAGCAAGATCTATCGTTTGGATGTGCGCTTTTTTGACCCTTTCGGTGTAGCTACCATGCACTTGAGAGCTTTTGTCGTTTAGTATCGTTTGAGAAAAATCATTATTTACTAGCTCGTCGTAGTCTTTCTCTGCTTTTACATAAATTTGCTCTTTGTTTTTTAAGTTTGACAAAGTGATCTCGTTTATGCCAGTCTCATTTGCACCGATCGTTTTTGAGCTAAGCGATGTTTGATGGTAGTTGTTATCTACATTTACTAGTGGCATATTTGAGGCATTATAGAGGCTACCGCTTACCACTGGGTTATCTATGTCGTTTTGCAAAAATGAGATGATCACCTCATCGCCGACCCTAGGTATCGCAAAGAAGCCAGAGCTGTTGCTTGCGATAGGTGTGATCACTCTTAGATAGGCACTTTTATGATAGCTTGCGTTTATGGTGTCGTCTTTGTCTATCTGCTCTTGCGTGCTAAAGGCGTTTAGTCTTACCTTTACTCTGCCGTAACTATCCGTATGGATGGTGTTTGTTTGGCTATTTAGCCCATCTTGTCCTACAACAAGGCCTAGAGTGATGTCAGGCGCTTTTGGCTTTTGTTTATAGCTCGGTACAAATTTCACGCTGCTTGGGATGATGCTTAGTTCATTTGTATATGAGCTTATAAATTTCTTATCTTTTAAAGGGACATTGTCACCTAAATTTAGAGTATTTTCTAAAACGCTTTCGTCTATATAAGTGTGTTTTATAGCTATTATTTTAAACTCATACTCGCCGCTACTTTGATCTATTGCGACTGAGATATTGTCGTTTAAATTTAGAGCAAAGACGTTTGAACTAGCGACAAATTCTTTCAAAAGCATATCGCTTCTTAGCTTTTTAAGATAGGTGCTGACCTCAAGCAATCTCGTATCACTAAATGAATACTCATCTAAATTTATATGCTTATCATAGATATTTACCTGCTCGTCAAATATCTTCTCATTTTTGCTCTCTAGCACGTTTGGATAGGCTGTGTTTTGAAATGAGTGGGTGAAGCTGTTTGCTTTTAGAGTTTCGCTCTTTGTGATTTTATTTATGTGTTCGCTTGCGAGATTGTTGTTTAAATTTACATTAAAGCTTACTTTTCTAGCCTCTTTACCTTTGCTAGGTTCGCTTTGCGTTAGGCCTTCAGCTTGGTTGCTATAAGCTAGGATAAAGGTATCATGAAAGTAAATTTTCTCATTATCTTCATAAAAATATATGCCGCTATCATGGCAAAGTCTTGTTATAAAAGCCAGGTCGCTTTCGTTGTACTGCGCTATAAATTCTTTTTTATTGTAGCTATTTTTGATGTTTGAGAAGTCCAGCTCTTTAGTTAGCCTTTGCTTGTTAAATGACAAAATTTCTTTTACCACTTCAAGCACGCTTTGATCTGTGTAAATTCTATTTGCTCTATTTATACTTAGTCTATATAGAGAAGATGTGAGTTTAAATTTGAAGAAGTATTTTTTGTCTATATTTGTGCTACTATCGTCATCAACGCCTAGATACTCGACATCGCTTACTATGCCGCTAAAGTAGATATAGTCACTGCCATTATTGCTTGGGATGATACTCTTGTTTGTAGAAGATGGTCTTTTTATGCTTAGCTTCATGCCTTTATCAAGGTATCTATATATGCCAGTTTGAGCGTTATCATTATATATGCTCTCTAAATTTTCATAAAGTGGATTTTTGACTAAATTTATATAGGCAAAGCACTCTATGCTAAATATATCCTCTAAACTCTCATTTATATCAGCCCTTGTGACTATAAATTTATCGTTTGCTATCTGAAGAGTAGAGAAGGCATCGTTAGATACGCCATAATCCACAAAGCCGTCTGTTGCCACTGAGTTGCCAGATGCTAGCATGACTGGCTTAGTTAGTGATGATGTTGGTGATGTTATGTTTTTGTCCATTTGTTGCTCTTTCAATCTTTTTTCGTTTTCTTCTTCTTGTAATCTTTTTTCAAATTCTTTAATATCAGCATCGGTAATTTTATATACCGATTTTGTTTCCTCTAATATTCCTTTATCTTTAATTTCCTTGTAAATTCTAAATTTTCTTTCTTCATCATTATCAACTCCTGTTTTAGCCACTTCTGTTACAACATCAAAAATTTTTCCTACTATTGGTGGTTTAGGATAAAAACTATTGAAATCATCCATAACTTTTTTAGCTTTATTTGCTGTAGTTTCATCGTCAATTTCTATTGGATTAGAAATTTTATCTTTTATATCTAGTTTCTTCTTGCTTATATTAAATAAATCCATTATTTATTCTCTCTTTTTAACAATTCTAATAAATCTTTTTCATCATTTACAAGCATTAATACTTTCTGTAAAAGGATATAGCCTTTTGGATCTTGTCCATGTTCTAGGAGTTTTTTTATTAGCTTAAATTTCTCTTCTTTAAATTCTTTATATTTTTGAGTTTTTATAAATTCTAGTAGCTCAGGACTTGGCGACTGGCCTTCTAGCTTAACGCCATTTTCTTCAAAAAAAAGCAAAAAGTCTAATCCTATTGAGCCAGCTAACCACGCATTAGGTATCGCACCTTTTTCTAAAAGTTTGTCAATGCTTTTTGGTTTATTTGCACTATAAGCAAATTCTAGCAAGCTAGCTTTCATCGTTAAATTTGGTAAATTTATACCAGCATTAGCATCACATCCAAGATCATCTATGTAGTATTTTATATACTTAGCCGTTTCAACATCACTTAAATTTTTATTATAAATGAGTCCAAACATATCCGTACAGTTTGCTTCATGTGAATATAAAGATGTTATGAATAATATTATTACTAGAAACCTCATAGCATCCTTCCTTTTTGTGTATTGACACAAAAAATCTTATAAAAAAGCACAGATATTGATACTGCTAACAAATAAACCCCAAACCCTGAAAAAAGAGCTTGAAAAAGAGAGATAACTATAAAAATTTCAAGCTTACTTTGAAACATTGCACTGTAATCCCAAGCAAAAAAGCTTATACCATCTGTCACTATATAACCAGTAAAATATACATAAATAGCAAAAATGCTAAATGAAAATCCAAAAATTAGCCATTTAAAATCAAGTCTTTTAATCATCTCTGATGTTTCACTATTATAAAAAATAAAGAAACGGCATATAGTATAAAAAACAGCTTCCAAAGCCCATAACAAGCCAACTATCCACATATAACTTACATAAAATTCTATCTCTTCTTTAAAAGAGCTAACTCCACTAAAAATTTCTATATTAATAAAATACTGCTTCATAAAATTTACAAATTCTTGGCATGTTTGAGACTTACTTAGTAAATCGCTTGGCAATATAAAGATACCCAAAGAAAAAACAAAATAACTTATCAAAATAAAAATAGTAACCATCTTATCATGAGCTTTATAGTATCTCACAAGCAAATTACCTATTATATTTTCTTTTATATTTTTATTAAATTTCATTAGTTTGTCCATGAAATACTAAATACACTGGCTTAGTTAGTGATGATGTTGGTGATGTTATGTTTTTGTCCATTTGTTGCTCTTTCAATCTTTTTTCGTTTTCTTCTTCTTGTAATCTTTTTTCAAACATTTCGATATCGGTATCGGTTGAATTATGTAGTTCCCTAAATTTATCAACCATATCCATTC
>NZ_POYR01000046.1:0-2598 GCF_002912425.1 Campylobacter concisus | reverse complement strand
ATACAAACAAGGTATCTTTAAGAGATATAACAGATCATATAGTAAATGTAGTATCTGATAGTGAGTATCCATTTAAGACAAATGAAGAGATAAGTTTAAAGGCTATATATAAACAAGAAAAAGGTAGTAAGAGATATAAAGAGGTACTTTGGGGATATATGGTGATAAAGAGTATAGAGTATAACGAAGTATCTAAATCAAATCCTAAAGATGTGGTAGAGCTAAAAGATCAAAAGGGTAAAGAGATAAGATTTAAAATTTCAGATGTTATAAAGAAAGATCATTTAGACAAGCTAAAGCAAGGTGGTCATACTATAGTATTTTTTGCATATCTTGAAGGAGAGAGTGATAAATTTAAATACCAAAGCGTATATGGTAAAAACCATATAAGGATAGATATAAAGATACCTCTATATATTAAATTTAAAGATGATAAGCTCATCATATATGAGTTTGAGCATGCTATAAAAGAGAAGAGCTTTAAAGCTAGTCTAAATCATGATGATGCCTTAGTAAATAAAAGTGGCTACTTATATATAAATAAAGATATGTCAGCACAGGATATAAATATCTATGAAGATGATAAACTTACTAAAGAGCTAAAGAGTGAAGATAGTACAAATAAGAGATATCAAATTTACATAGATGAAGCAAATTCCACAAACTATCAAAACCAAAGCAATACAAACCAAGCAGGTCAAACAAAGATAAACCAAGATACCAAGTATGGTATCAACCTACTAAGCAAAGATAATATGAATAGCTTTATAAACTCTTTTAACGAGTCAAAGAGTATAACAAGAGTAGATAAAGGTATGTGGGTGGATGGGGATAGAGAGGCAAATGTTTTAATAGAGATCAAAGACTATCCTTTTACGCTAAGTATGCTAAAGCAAGTATTTACCAATATAAAAACAAATCAAGAATATATCTTGCAAGAGATGGTGGATGAGCTAAATAGAAGAGATGACGAAGATGGAATTCAAATGTATGTAAAATATAAGCTTGATACCAGAAATAGATTAGAGCATTTTTTTGGGCAATGCTTTGTAGAGGCAAAGACAACAAAAGGCGATTTTACTTTAGAAGAAGAGCTAGGGAAATTTACAGAGAATAATATAATTAGCCATAGAGGTAAAGCCAGATTAGAAGAAGCCAAAAAACTATATCCACAATATTACGACAAGACAGATCCTTCAAAATGGGCAAAATTTGTTGGTAACGCTATGTACTCTGATCGTGGAAAGGGTTATTTGGGTAATGATGGTGGCGATGATGGATTTAATTTTAGAGGTAGAGGAATTAAGCAACTTACTGGAAAATTTAACTATAAAGATTTCAACAAATATGCGCATAATAATTATTGGCTAGATGAAGAAGTAAATTTTGTAAATTCACCAGATTTATTAATTTCAGATGGAAAATATGCTCTAGTCTCTGCTGCATATTTTTGGACTATAGAAAGACCAAAGCCTAAAAAATATCGTCTTTATGAAATAGCTGATGAAAGTAAAGCGGATTCGGACAATAGCGATATAGTAGAACGCATAACTGCTGTTATAAATCCGCAAAAACTTAGTCTTGAGCAGAGAAAAGAAGCTTATAAACGCATAAAAACAGCAAATGTGTTTAAGATTTTTCAGTAAGGAAATAGTATGAAATTTAAAATTATATTGCTAGCCTTAATTTCTAGTTTAAATTTATATGCTTACGAGCCTTTAAGCCCTGAAAATGCTATCAATAAATTTAGTAATGATTTTTACCAACTAAATGATTATGATTCAAGCCCTTGGAGAGACTACGGCACAAAGAGCAAACCAAGTTTTACCTGCTATGATGCCAAAGGAAAGTATAAATTTAAAAAATACTCTTTAGAAGACTTTATATGCCAGTCAGACTATAACTCTTTTAGAGATAACTACTTTGCTGATCTTTATAATCTAATCGTAAAAGAAGCTCCAAATTTAAAAGAAAAAGCTCAAAAGATAGCAAGAGAGAGGATAAAAGATAGTAAAAAAGAGTGCATTATATACTCAAAAAAAGAGTATGACTATAGCTTTGTTGCTAAGTCAGCATTTTTTGTGTCTGAAAGTATCTATTGCGTAAAGAATTTCTATAGAGAGTACACTGCAAAGCTAGCTTTAATGCTTTATGGGGATGATAAAGAGCTATTTAAAAGAATTTATGGCGAAGACTATGAGAAATTTAAAGAGGTATTTGAAGATACTCTAAAATATGTGCCGATAGAAAATGGTAGCACACCAAGAGATGTAAAAAGATCTGAAATAAATAACGAATTTTTGCAAAAATACAAAATTTACCACTATGATGACGACTACCCACAGATAGATGACATGCTATATATCTTGCTCGTGCAGTACTCCCTAATAGACAAAAATGGTCATTTAGTTTTACCAGAGAATAGAAAAGAGGAGTAGCGTGCCTACTCTTCATATTAAGCCATTTGCCGATAAGCTAAATTCTCTTTTGAGCTCTGAGACATCAAAGAAATTTGAGACCGAAAATATCTACTGCGTAAATTTAACATCCTCTTCTACATCTAACGCTTCAAGGATAAATAAGCTCTTAAAAAGAAGA
>NZ_POYR01000045.1:0-44500 GCF_002912425.1 Campylobacter concisus | reverse complement strand
CAAGAATTGACTACTAAAATTTGGCTTCGCTTACAGCTTAGCTCAAATTTTAGAGCCGAAATTACTCGCTCATGAAATTTTAAAATTTGCTAGAAATTTCTTAAAAATAAACCGCATGCAGTGCGAAGCACTGAAGCATGCACCTCTAACGTCGTCGGAGTTAGGGGATCGTTAAGGGGGAAGAGAGCGACTTCGTAATTCAAGCCTCTTCCCCCTTAACAAAGAAAACAAACATTTAAATTTGATTAGATTGCTTTGCAAATTTTAAAACTTTACTCGCTTGCCTTAGTAACTTACTAAATTTAGGGCTTATAACTATTCGCCACTAAATTTAGAAGCGTGATATGCTCGCTCATAAATTTTAAAATTTGCTGAAAATTTATCTGATGACAAACCGCATGTGGCACGATAGTGCTATCGCATGCACTTCTAACGTGCGAGGGGATTGAGGGATTTTAAAAGGGGGATAAGGGGACGGCTTTGCTTCGCAAGCTCGCAACTGCAAGCAGACCGTAACTCGAGCCCCCTTGTCTCCCTTTTTGGATAAAAAATTTATAAACCAAGAAGTTATTTCATATATTTTAGACCCAGCATTTGCATATAAAAGCTAAATTTCTTAAAATATGCCAAAAAATTAGGAGCAAAAATGCTATCAGGCGAGCTACTTAAAAGCCATTTTGCTAATTTTGATCTAGCGGCGATGCTTAGTGAGTTTTTAAAGCAAAGTCATTTTGACAAAGAGAAATTTAAAGCACTCAGGCGAGATGGTTTTAAAAGCTTAGATAAGAGCCAAAGAGAGGAGCTTCTTAAAATAGCGGGCTTTAAAGCGTATCTTGACGCGAAATTTCAGGGCTTTTTGCGTGAGCTGATGCAAAGCAAGATCCTCGTTGTAAGCGGCGCGGAGTATAAATTTAGCGAGCTTGAAATTTACACCTGCTTTGATGCAAACACCTACAAAAGATCGTGCGAGGCTGGCGAAATTTACTTTCACAACTTTGGTTTTGACATCTCTTTTAAGAGCGAGCCAGCGCTTTATGGCGGCATTTTGGTAAGGAGTTTAAAGCCATTAAAAGAGCGAAATTTCATCTTTGGACCAAGAAAATGCGCTTTGCATATCTTAAATAGCAAAATAAATAATTTAAATTTCGATCTAAAAGAGGCTGATTTTAGAGATGATGAGGTCTCTTTTACGTCAAGGATTAGATCGTTTAAGGATGAGAGCGAGCTTCAAAATGACGCTTTAAGGGCGGTTAGTGGCGAGTTTATAGGAGCACTTGAAAGTGCAAAAGAGTATAAAAAAAGAGTTGAAAATGCCTATAAAAAGGGGTGAAATTTATCTTTTTATCGGCTTTGAGGCTGAGAAATTTAGCCCAAAGATGCTAGATAGAAAAGGGCGTAGAAAGCTAAAAAAATATCCAAATTTAGTAAATTCAAACTCGTTTAAACTTTCTCGCTATTTAAAATTTAAAGCAAAAAAACGGGGCAAAATTTGCCTCTCTCACAAAGAAAATATCGCCGTTTTGGCTATCTCAAAAGAAAAAGTTGGCGTTGATGTGGAGGAGCTAAAAGAGCGAAATTTTGACGGAGTGATCAAATTTTGCTTTAACAAAAACGAGAGCGAAATTTACGCAAACGCCAAAGACAAAATGCAAAAATTTTATGAAATTTACACCGCAAAAGAGGCTGTGATAAAGGCCAAAAATTTAGCCTTTAACGACCTTGCTGGCGCTAAATTTGATGAAATGGATAGAAGATACTTGATTATTAATAATCTATTTATCATTTGCCTTGCATTTAAGCATAGCAAAGATATAATTGTTAAATTTTTATGATTTTAGAACACTAAAAAGGTAAAAAGTGCTTGTAAAAAAGATAGCTATGATTCTTGCGGTAACGCTTCTAGCTCTTGGCTGTGCGAAGAAATTTGATGCGCCAAAGCTGGCGGATTTTAGCTTAAAGGCATTTAAGGTCAGTTCATCAAAAGGGCCGCTAATGCTCTATGTGCAAAATAGTGAGAATGAGTATAAATTTAGCCTTGTAAATGCACTTGGAGCACCAGAAGCTAGGCGAGTTTTAAAGGACGGCACGTTTGCAAATTTGGGCTTCCTGCCGCCAAATAGCGCCTACAATGAGCTTTTTATCAAGGTGCTTGAGATGATAAAAGATGAAAAAAATGAGCAAAAATTTATGATAGATGATCAAATTTATGAGGTAAAAAGCGTTGATCTACGTTAGCAAACCAGCCATTATCAGTGCCGCAGGCAGTAGTAGTGATGAGAATTTAAGCTCGCTTTTAAGCGGCAAGAGATTTTTAAGTAAAAGTTCTGAATTTCACCCGCAAAATGAGTTTTTGGTGGGTAAATTTAATGGCACTTTACCTAGCTTTTCAAGCAAAACTAAAGAGCACTTCAAAACTCGCACAAATGCTTTGCTTTTAAGCACGATGCTAGAGATCGATGCTGAGATAAAAAGAGCTATCAAAAAATATGGCAAAAGCCGAGTGGGAGTAGTTCTTGGCACTACAACAAGCGGTGTTGAGGAGAATTTCGAGCCATTTAAAGGCTATATCGCGACTGGATTTTTTGATAAAAGCAGGTTTGGCATAAACAGAAACTGCCTTGCAAACGTGGCTGAGTTTGTGAGCGACTTTTACGAGCTTAGCGGTCCAAGCTACTGCGTATCGACTGCGTGCACCTCTGGTGTTAAGGCGGTTATTGAGGCAAAAAGGCTCATTGAGAGCGAGCTTTGTGACGCGGTCATTTGTGGCGGCGTCGATAGCCTAAATACGCTTACGATAAATGGTTTTAACTCGCTTAGCATCCTAAGTAGTGCCCCAAGTCACGCCTTTTCTAAAAATAGAGAGGGGATAAATATCGGTGAGGGAGCTGGGCTATTTTTGCTAAGCCGTGATGAAATTTCAAACGTCGTAGTCGCCAGCTCAGCCTCAAACTGCGACGCTTTTCATATGACGCAGCCTGATTTTAGCGCTAAAATGGCGGTAAACTGCATAGAGGGCGCGCTAAAAAGAGCTGGCATGTGTGGCGTGGACTATGTAAATTTGCATGGCACCGGCACGCAGGCAAATGACAAAATGGAGGCAAAAGCTGTAAATTTAACGCTTGGTGCCACCTTTGCAAGCACGTTAAAGCCACAGATCGGTCACACGCTTGGGGCTGCTGGAGCTATTGAGAGCGCCATTTGCGTTATGCTTTGCATGGAGGAAAATAGCACCTTGCCGCCACACGTCTATGACGGCGAGTATGATGAGAGCTTGGAGGCTATAAATTTAGTAAAAAGTGGCACGAAATTTGACGTAAAAACAGCGATGTCGCTATCTTTTGCCTTTGGCGGAGATAATGCCGCGATAATATTTAAAAGAGTGAGATGATGATAAGTGATTATTTGCCGCACAGCAGCGCCATAACCCTGATCGATGAAATTTTAGAATTTATCCCTTGTGAGAGCATAAAAGTAAGAAGCGTGATAAATGAGCAAAATCCCTTTTTAGAAGATGGTAAATTTATGACGCAAAAGGCGATAGAGATGATGGCTCAAAGCCTTGGGATTTATGACTCAAAGATGCGTGAACTAAGGGGTGAGAAGGCGATATTTGGCTTTTTGCTTGGCAGTAGAAAATTTGAAATTTTTAGGCCGTATTTTAAAGTGGGCGATGAGATAGTGATCGTCTCAAAGTGCTCGATCCAAGATGAGAGCGGTTTTGGCGTTTATGACAGCGAGCTTTTTGTAAATGGTGAGCTTGGCGCAAGGGCGGTTTTAAACGTTATGAGCCCTGATGAAGAATTTGTAAAAAAGGCACTTAGTGAGTAAGAGAGTATTGATAACTGGATCAAGTAGAGGTATAGGAGCTAGCATCGCTAGGCGCCTTGCTGGTGAGTACGAAGTGGTGCTTCACGCAAGAAGTAAGAGCGATGAGCTTTTAAAGATGGCTGGCGAGCTTGTGGCTAAATTTATGACATTTGACGTGGCTGACACTGCTGCGGCTAAAGAAGCTATAGAGGCCGACATGGAGGCAAATGGCGTCTATTATGGCGTTATTTTAAACGCTGGCATAACAAGGGATAATACCTTTGTGGGGCTAAGCGACGAAGAGTGGTTTGACGTGATAGATGTAAATTTAAATGGCTTTTACAACGTCCTAAGGCCAGCACTAATGCCCATGATAAGGGCTAGAAAGCCAGCTAGGATAGTTACGCTAAGCTCTGTTTCAGGGGTTATTGGTAACAGAGGTCAGGTGAATTACTCAGCTAGCAAAGCTGGCATCATAGGAGCTAGCAAAGCCCTTGCAGTCGAGCTTGCCAGCAGGGGCATAACAGTAAACTGCGTAGCGCCTGGGCTTATAAAGACAGATATGAGCGAAGAAATTTTAAATAGCGACTTCTTAGACGAAGTGCTAAAGGCCATACCTGCAAAAAGAGCTGGCGAGGCAGATGAGGTGGCAGGACTTGTTAAATTTCTACTAAGTGGCGAGGCTAGCTACATCACAAGGCAGGTTATCGGCGTAAATGGAGGACTTTGCTAATGCGTGTATTTGTCACAGGTATCGGTGCAGTCAGTGCTTTTGGCAACAGCTGGGAGGAGATGAGGGCTAAATTTCTTGAGGGCAAAAACGCCGTGAGATATATGAGCGAGTGGGAGGGCTATAAGGAGCTAAACACACGCCTAGCAGCACCCATCATAGACTACAAACACCCACAGGAGTGGGACAGAAAACAGCTAAGAAGCCTTGGTAAGGTCTCATGTTATAGCGTACACGCAGCTGGACTTGCTTTAAAAGACGCTGGCTTGCTAAATGGTGAAGAGTTGCAGGCTACAAATTTAGACCCAAGCGTGCAAGACGGTAGAATGGGCGTGGCAAGTGGCTCAAGCACTGGTAGCACCGACTCTATCCTTGACATGGCAAAGCTAGTTTTGGACATGGATAGCGGCTTTAACGCAAATACTTACATAAAAATGATGCCTCACACCACAGCGGCAAATATCGCGCTATTTTACTCGCTAAAAGGACGCATCATCCCTACATCTTCGGCATGTACGAGCGGCTCACACGCCATTGGCTACGCTTATGAGAGCATAAAAAATGGCAGCATAGATATGATGCTAGCTGGTGGAGCTGAGGAGCTTTGCGTGAGCGAGGCGTACGTCTTTGACAAGCTCTATGCGACTAGTGTCAAAAATGGCACGCCAAATTTGACCCCAACGCCGTTTGAAAAAGATAGAGATGGCTTGGTACTTGGCGAGGGAGCTGGATTTTTAGTGCTTGAAAGCGAAGAGAGCGCCTTAAAAAGAGGAGCTAAAATTTACGCTGAGGTCGTTGGCTTTGGCTCAACGTGTGACGGCACGCACATAACTAGACCACAAAGTGCTACGATGAAAGCGGCGATGAGCCTAGCACTCCGCGCGGCAAAACTAGAGCCAAAGAGCATAGGCTACGTAAATGCCCACGCGACCGCTACAAAACATGGCGATATAGCTGAAAGTATCGCTACAAACGAGCTTTTTGGAGAGGACATTGCCATTAGCTCACTTAAAAGCTATCTAGGTCACACGCTTGGCGCTTGTGGCGGGCTGGAGGCTATCGCAAGCATAATGATGATGAGAGAAGAGCTATTTTTCCCAACTATAAATTTAAAAGTAACTGATCCTGAGTGTGCAAAGCTAAACTACTTAAAGGAGCCAACGCCGATAAAGACAGACTTTGTGATGAGTAACAACTTTGCATTTGGCGGTGTAAATACATCTTTGATATTTAAAAGAGTAGATAACAAATTTTAAAAAGGATATAAGATGAAAAGATTAGTTTCATTAGTTGCCGTTTTGGCATTTGCTTCAAGCCTTAGCGCTAGAGATGACGTGAAGTACCACTCGCTGGACTTCTTAAAGGGCCCAAAGGCTAAAGAATTTTTGCTACCAAACGTTAGCGTTAGCTTTGGCACAGGCTACACAGGCAACATAATCGTTAAAGACCTAACGTCAAACAAAAAGACAAATGGTTTTAACAAAAGCGACGAAGAGGCTTGCCAGATCGCACTTCTCTCTGCTCTAAAGTCATTTCAAGAAAGAGCGGTGAAAGAGGGCGGCACGAAGGTTGTAAATTTGACTGGATACTACAAAAAACAGCCGTTTAACTCTAAAACCCAGTTTCAGTGCGGCAGCGGTTCTTTGATGTCTGGCGTTACACTAAAAGGTGACATCGCGAAATAATGAAATTTCAAGTAGATTTTTATGACGCTATAGCTTATGGCCAGATCAGCGAGGATCTGGCTAGATACAAAAAAGAATTCGATCTAGCAAAGATCCCGCCCATGCAAAGAAGAAGGCTAAGTAGTGCTGCAAAGTGCGCTTTTAGCCTGCTTAGTAGTTTTGAGAGCATCGATATGCCAGTCATTTTTAGCTCTTATGAGGGCGAGATAAATCGCTGTTTTGAGCTAGAAACTGCGCTTGCAAAGGCTGAGCCACTATCGCCAACGTCGTTTTCACTCTCCGTGCATAACGCTATCTCGTCGCTTCTTAGCATCGAAGCTAAAAATCACAATGAAATTCTAGCCATCTCTTCATTTAGCCCAGTAGAAGACGCGCTGCAAGCTGCGTTTTTAAGGCTAAATGACGGATATGAAAAGGTGCTCATCCTTGCCTATCATGAGTCGATATCGCAGAGCTATTTTGATGAGCAAAAGTCATCGTTTATGCTAGCTCTTGTCGTCTCAAAGGCAAAAGATAAGAGAGTTTTAACTCTAAAAAGAGTGGAAAAAGAAGAAAAAATTTCAGAAAATTTACTACAAAGCTTCATCGTAAATTTTGACCCAAATTTGGCAAAAAAGTGGCAAAGTAGCAGTCATTTCGCGTCTTGGAATTTTAGCTATGAGCCTTAAAATCGTAAGAGCTGGATTTTTATTTTTCTTTTTTGCGCTCATTTGCATAAGTGGCGATATGTTGCTAGTGCCAGTCGTGCTTTTGGGGCTAAATAAATTTAAATTTATGCAAAATTTATGCCGAGATCTTGTTAGAGTTTCTTGGGGATTTTTTATAAAAGTTACTAAAATTTGTGGGTATCTAGACTATAAATTTGAGCTTACAAAGCTAGATGGCGGCTCAAATTTAGTCATCGCAAACCACCCTTCGCTGCTTGATGTGGTCTTTTTGGTTTCAAAATTTAAAAGGATAAACTGCGTCGTAAAGGGCGAGCTTGGCAAAAATATATTTTTATTTGCGGCTATTAGGGCGTGCAACTACATACCAAACACAAATAACGAGGAATTTTTACAAAAAAGCGTAGATGTTTTAAAAAGCGGCGAAAATTTGCTCATTTTCCCAGAGGGCACGCGCACGAAAGAGGAGATCATCTTTCATAAAGCAGCCGCATATATGGGCATAAAAGGCGCGTCTAACGTGGTTTGCGTTGGTATAAATATGGCTCCAAGAAGCCTTAGAAAAAATGAGCCATGGTACAAAACGCCAGATGAAAAGATAAAGTATGTCTTTAAAGAGCTAAAGAAATTTGAAGTTAGTGAGTTTTTAAAAGATAGGCCAAGCCCCGTAAGGGCGAGAGCCTTGCATGATGAGATAAGTAAAATTTATAAGGAGGAATTTAGTGAAAGAACTAGTTAATGAGATAAAAGAGCTGATCATCACAAGCTTAAATTTAGAGGATATGAAGCCAAGCGATATCGACGAGAACGCACCGCTTTTTAGCGAGGGGCTCGGACTTGACAGCGTCGATGCACTAGAGCTTGGGCTTGCTGTGCAGAAAAAATATGGCCTCGTGCTTGACTCAAAGACAGCAAATTTAAAAGAGATATTCTTTAGCGTATCTTCTCTTGCAAAATACATTTACGAAAATAGGAAATAACGATGAGCGAAGTAGAAATTTTTGAAATTTTAAAGAAGGCTTTGATCGAGCTTTTTGAGATAGACGAGAGCAAGATAAAGCCTGAAACTAGGATATATGAGGACTTGCAGATAGATAGCATAGATGCTATTGATATGATTGATTACATCAAGCGCCAAACTGGTTATAGACTGATGCCAGAGGACTTTAAAAACGTAAAAACACTTGATGATATCGTAAAAGCCGTTGCAAAGAAATTTGAAGCATAAGATAGTAAAAGTAGCGCTAGTTTTAGCAAGCATCGCCTACCCTTTGGTGCTATTTTTTTGGCAAAAGGGTGCAACTCTTATCTTTTGCGCTCTTTGCGCTCTTTGGCTGGCTAGGGCTTATTTTGAAAGCGGTAAAACAAGGCAGGTTTGCTTAGTGGCTGGGCTATTTTTTGCCATTTGCGCTATTTTTAGAAGTGTAAATTTAGCGCTTTTATACCCAAGTATCGTAAGTCTTGGCTTTTTGGCGGTATTTTTTTACAGCTTAAAGGGCGAGGCAGTCATAACAAGGCTTGCTAGGCTAAAAGAGAAAAATATAGACGAAAAAGTCGTTAGCTACACAAGAGGGCTAACTAAAATTTGGTGCTGGTTTTTCGTTTTTAACGCAGCTTTTGCCTTTGTTTTGGCGCAGTTTGAAGATAAAATTTACTGGAGCATTTACTGCTCATTTGTATCTTATATCTTGATGGGAGTTTTGTTTTTTGGCGAAATTTTATATCGTAAAATTTTTATTTTAAAGAGGGAAAATGGATTTTAAAAAGAGCCTAAAGGCATTTAAATTTGTGGATATCAACAAGGATCTTTACGAGTACGCGGCTACTTTTGGGGCAAATTTAAAAGAGAAAAATTTAAGCGAGATAGAAATTTATTTAAGCGAGAGCTTTGAGTTTTGCGCCGCTTTTTTTGGAGCGCTTGCTATCGGCGTAAAACCTATCTTGCTTGCAAAGCCGATATATAGCGGGGATAAATTTGTCATTAATGATGAAAATTTTGGTGATTTTTTAGACTTTAGCAAGAGCATGGAGCTAAAATTTGATCAAAATTCTACATTTTTTCTCCAAACCTCAGGCTCAAGTGGAGCTAGTAAAAATATCCAAAAAAGCCTTGGCGCGATGATAGATGAGGGGCTATTTTTAAAAGATGAGCTTGGATTTGGCGAGGGTGATAAATTTTTTGCTAGCGTCTCGCACCAGCACATGTTTGGCCTTACATTTAAGATCTTTTTACCGCTCATCTCTGGCGCAAAGGCTGTTAGCAAGGAGCTAAACTACCCAGAGGCGATCTTTGAGCTAGACCTTACAAATTTAACCTTCGTAACAAGCCCAGTCTTGCTTCAAACGCTAGTTTCTAGCCCAAGAGCAGCTGAAATTTCAGGGTTAAAAAACATCATCTGCGCAGGTTCAGCACTAAAGAGCGAGCTAAGAGCAAAGATAGAAAGCCTAAGTAGCGCTAGGATAATTGAAATTTATGGTAGCACCGAAACTGGCATAGTTGCTAGAAATTTAGGCGATGAGCTCTTGCTTTTTAGCAAGGTAAAAGCGGCTCTTAGCGAGGACGAGGCGTTAAATGTGAGCTCGCCTTGGTGCGAGTTTTTCCAAACTAGCGACTGGGCGCAGATAGATGGCAGCAGGCTCACGCTAAAGGGCAGGATCGATAGGATCGTTAAGCTAAATGACAAAAGGGTCAATCTAATAAGCATCGAAAATAAGATGTTTGAAAGTGGCCTTTTAAAAGACTGCTACTGCGACACTCATCCTAAATTTAAGCGTCTAGCTGCGCTTTTGGAGCTTAGCGAAGATGGCGTGAAGCTCTTTAGAGATAGCGGCAAAAAGGGCGTCGTAGCAAGGCTAAATGAGCTTTTAAGGCCTGAGTTTAAAAATAGTGTTAGATATTTTAAGATCGTTAGCTCGCTTTGTAAAAACGCTCAGGGCAAGTTTTTAAAGGCAAATTTTAAAACTCTTTTAGAAAAAAACGAGGAGCTTTCTTGGGAGAAAAGTAGCGAGGATGGCGTTTATAAATTTAGGACAAAGCTAAGTCCTGCGCTTGGCATTTTTATGGAGCATTTTCCAAATTTACCGCTTTTGCCTGGCTTTGTGCAGCTTGATTTTGTATTTAAATTTGCAATAGAGCTTGGCGCAGAAATAGGCGATCAATGTGTGTTGGAGAATTTGAAATTTTTAAAATTTGTAAGGCCAAATGACGAGCTTTGTATAGAAATTTCGCAAAGAGATGAGAAGATTTACTTTGAGATATTTTGTAACGGCGCTAGAAGTGCTTGTGGCAGGATAAAGCTGGGCCTATGAAGACGCTCTTTCTCATACCATTTTACAACCATCCAGAAACGATAAAAGCCCTTTGTGAGGCGCTTGCAAGATATGATCTACACATTTTGATAGTCGATGATGGCTCAAACGAAGCTTCAAAAAAAGCTTTGCAAAATTTGAGCGAATTTGGAGTAGAAATTTTAACAAGAGCGCAAAACGGCGGCAAGGGGGCTGCACTAAAAGACGGCTTTAGGCACGCTTTGCAAAATGGCTATACGCATGCATTTCAGATCGACGCTGACTTTCAGCACGACATAAGCTTGGTAGCGGAGTTTTTGGAGCTTAGCAAAAGATATCCAAATGACCTAATCATGGCTGATCCAATATACGGCGAAGACGCGCCAAAGTCGAGGTTTTATGGCAGAAAGATCACAAATTTTTGGGTCAAGATCAACACTTTAAATTTTGACATCAAAGACGCGATGTGTGGCTTTAGAATTTATCCTCTAAAAGAGCTTGAGAGTGCGACCTCTAAAAGTAGCTCAAATAGGATGGAATTTGACATGGAGATCTTGGTAAATGCCATAAGATCTGGCATAGAGATCAAGTGGATAGCGCTAAAAGTGAGCTACGAAGCTGGCGGCGTTTCACACTTTAAAATGCTAAAAGATAACGCGCTAATAAGCCTCATGCACGCAAGATATTTTTTTACTTTAGTGCCATTTTTGCTTGGCAAAGCCTTTAAAGGGCAAAAATATGCATGGTGGCAAAAGGGCGAGAGATCGAACGAATTTTTTCTTAGAGTTAGTCTATTTTTAACTAGAAATTTGCCTATATTTCTCATAAAACCTATCGTTATCATCGTCGTTTGCTTTTACTATCTCTTTTCAAAAGTTGAGAGAGAAAATATAAGAGAATTTCTTTTAAATGTAGAGAAATTTAGCGGTAAAAAGCCGGCAACTGGCGTTTTTAGCAACTTTTACGACTTTGGCATAGCAATATGTGATAAATTTCGCATCTGGCAAAATGGCGTGCTTGAAAGCGAGCTAGAGTTTAGTAAATTTAACAGTATCAAAGATGAATTTGAAGCTTCAAAGCGTGGTAGGATCGTGCTTACAAGCCATCTTGGTAATGTAGAAATTTGCAAGGCGCTCTCACTTAGATCGCCAAATTTTCGCATGATCATCTTGGTTTATAGCAAGGGTAGTGAGAATTTTTATAAAATTTTAGAGCAGATCAGCAAGGGCCAGATCAAACTAATAAGCGTTGAAAAGCTTGATGCAGCCGCGATGATGCAGCTAAAAGAGGCGGTTGAAGATGGCGTAAATATCGGTATAATGGGCGATAGGACACCACTTAATGGAGATAAATTTATAAGGCTTAGCTTTCTTGGCAAGGAGGCTAAATTTAACTACGGCCCATACTTGCTAGCTGGCATTTTGGGAGTAAAGATGAGTGCGCTTTGGTGCATAAAAAAGGGCGATAAATTTGATATAGAGCTAAGCGATATCGCTGATGAGATAAAGCTTAGCAGAGACCGCAAGGCAAGCGTCCTGCCATACGTGCAAAGCTATGTAAGGCAGCTTGAATCAAGAGCGTGCAAGAGCCCGTCGCAGTGGTTTAACTTTTTTGATTTTTGGAGATGAAAGTGAAAATTTCACACGTTAGCACATTTAAAGTGGCGTTTTTTGACGTTGATAGCATGGAGGTGATGTGGCATGGCAACTACGTCAAGTACCTAGAAATGGCGCGTTGCGAGCTACTTGACAAGCTAGGATACAACTACATCGCTATGAAAAAAGATGGTTACGCCTTTCCTATCGTAAAGCTTGACGTAAAGTACGTGCGTCCAGCCTTTTTTAACGACGTCATAAAGGTCACGACGACGCTTAGCGAGTGCGAAACGTTTTTGAAATTTCACTACCTTATAGAAAATGAAAAGGGCGAAAAACTAAGTGAGGCAAATACCGCCCAAGCTGTCATCGAGATGAAGAGCTTGCAAACTTGCTTTGAGATGCCAGAAGCCCTAAAAAAGGCGCTTAAAGCCTACAATGAAAAGGAGAAAAGATGAGAAAAATAGCTCTTTTTTTAGCCATTTTTATATCTTGCTTTGGCTACGAGCTGGGTGAGCTTAAAAATATAGTAAAAACAGATGGAGTAAGCGGAAATTTCACGCAGACAAAGAGTCTAGCTGGCTTTAACAAAAGCATAAAAAGCTCTGGCGAGTTTAAGCTAGAAAAGGGCGGTCTTTACTGGGATACGCTAGAGCCTGCCTTATCAAAGGTTTTTATAAATAAAGATGGCATTTTTAAAAACGAAAATGGCAAGCTTGAAAAGACGAGCGCAAATTTTGATGAAAAGCTCTTTCTTGCTATCATCAGCCTTGATGAGAGTGAGCTTAGGAAAGAATTTGACATAAAGACAAGCGGCAGCCAAAAAGAGTGGAGCATAGAGCTAAGCCCTAAAAATTTACTCTTTAAACAAATTTTTAAATCCATAAAGATAAGTGGCGACAAGGCGGTAAAAAAGATCGAGCTTGACGAGGTAAGCGGCGATAAAACGATAAATGAGTTTAGTATAAAATGAAAAAACTAGCCACGATCTTGGCTTTTATCTTTGTTTTTTTAGCCTCGCTTGGATATTCGCTTGCGAGCCTAAAAAACGTCCAAACTGATATATTTTCGCTTATAAATTTCAAAGACGCCAAAGAGGCAAAGGTGCTAAAAGAGGTGCAAGATGAGATGGCGTCAAATTTTTTGGTACTTGTAAATTCTAAAGAGCTAGCCAATGACGTGCAAAGCTTGGCGCTTAAAAGCTCGCTTTTTAAGAGCTTTGAGGCGAACATCGACGTAAATTTAAATGATATAAAAAATGACATCAATCGCTCAAAGATCGCTCTTTTAAGTAGGGCTGATTTGGAGCTTTTAAAGAGTGACAAAAACGCCTTTTTCAAAAAGCGCGCAGAGGAAATTTTTAACAGCTTTAGCTTTAGGCTTTTAAATGTAAATGATGATTTTTTCTCGCTAAGTAGTGGCTTTAGCGCAAAAAATGGCAACATAAGCTTAAATTTAGCAGATCTCATGCTTGAGGTAAAGGACGGTGCAAAGAGCTTTTTCTTGCTAAAAGGCGAGCTAAAAAAGGGAGCTTCGAGCGAGGGGCTAATAAAATTTTATAACGAGCTAGAAGCGCTAAAAGTTGGGCAAAACGAGCTTTTTGTGCATTCAAGCGCCCTTTATCAGGCATTTTCAAAGCAAAAAAACGAGAACGAGAGCCTTTATATGAGCGTGGTTTCGCTAAGCCTAACCGCTATATTTTTGATGCTTGCTTTTAGAAATTTGCGAATTTTTTATGTGATATTTATAGCTGCATTTGGCTTTAGTGTGGCATTTGCAGGCACTTTGCTCTGCCTAAATGAGCTAAATATCCTTACTATTTTAATAAGCACGAGCCTCATTGGCCTCATGTTTGACTACGTCTTGCACTGGCTTAGCAAAAACGAGGGCGAAGCGATCAGGGCTAGCAGCATAAAAAATATGCTAAAAATTTTCTTACTAGGCCTACTTATCACGCTCAGTGGCTATCTGGCTTTTACTTTTTCTGATCTTAGGCTGCTTAAAGAGGTGGCGCTATTTTCAGCATTTGCGCTAGTTGCTGCGTTTTTAGCTAGCTACTTTTTCATGCCTTTAGTCTTTGAAGGGGTGAAATTTTATAGATCAAAGATTTTTGACGCGTTTTTAATTAAATTTTGTGATCTCTCAGACGCGGCTGCTAGGCATTTGGGGGTTAAATTTCTAGCTATCTCACTTATTTTACTAGCTATTTTTCTTGGTTTTGATCTTAAAAATTTATCAAAAAGCGAAAACGTAAAAGACTACTCAAATATGCCAAAGAGCCTGCTAGCGGACTCTTCTTATATCTTAAGTCTAACTGGCAACAACCAAAATACGATGATAGTGACAAGATCAAGAGGTGACATTTTGGGTGATGAAAAGAGTCTTTTAGATGAGCTAAAAAAGAGAAATTTGATAAAAGATGAGAGCTCGCTAAGCGATATATTTTTAAGTAAAAGCGAGCAGAGCGAGCTAAAAGAGGCCTTTAAAAAGGCGCTTGATGATGAGCAAATTTATGTGATTTATGAGAAATTTGACTTTAGCAAGGATGAAGTGCGAAGTGAAATTTTAAAGATTTTGGACGAAAAAGAGCTTAGTGTTGGTGAAATTTTGGCTCTAAAATCGATGAAGGATTTTAAGAAATTTGTCCTTGATGAAAATGCAAGTGTGGCTTACGTGAGTGGCTTTGTAAAAGGGGCGGCAAGTGATGAGGTGCTAGAGCGCCACAACGCCTTTAGTCTAAATTTCGCTAGCTCGCTAAATGAGAGCCTAACTCAGGCAAAAGAGCTTGCTCTAAAGCTAAAAATAGTAGCTCTTGTGGTCGCGTTTTTACTGCTTTGGTTTTATTTTAGTGCGCTTATCTCGGCACTTGTGATGAGCGTCATCATCTTTGGCGTGCTTCTTACGCTCTTTATCTTTGCCATTTTTGGCGTAAATTTAAGCATCTTTGGCGTCTTTGGGCTCATCCTTGCAAGCGCTGTGGGGATTGATTACATGATATTTGCGCTAAATGAGAGCCTTAGCGAAAAAGAGCGAATTTATGGGATATTTTGCGCATTTATCACGAGTTTTATCTCGTTTTTTACGCTCTCTTTTAGCCAGACCGCCGCTCTTAGCGTCTTTGGGCTAAGCGTTAGCCTTTGCGTGCTGATATATGGGCTATGTGCTAGCGTTTTATCTTGTAAAAATATAAAAATTTAGCTTTGTTTTCACGCCCCAAGCGTTTGGCTAGCTCGGGGCTTTGGTGATATTATTTTATGACGGCTAGTTTGCCTGTGCCTGCGTTTTGTTTTACCTCTTTTTGGACGTTTGAAGCTTCGAGGAGCTCAAATTTATATGGAGGCTCAAATGGCGGTTTGGTTAGCTTTTCGCAAACGCTGCCCTTTTTAGAAAGGTCTATGTTGCCGCTTTCAAAAATGGTGCCTTTGTTACATTTGTAGCTTATCTTGACGCCATTTGTAAAGTAGTTGTTTTGAGCGTATACTAGCGAGCCAAAGCGCACGCCAATGGCATATTTTTGGTCATAAAAGCCATCTTTTGAGTCGTAAAAGTTGTTATAGACGTGCACCTTTGCATTGCGTGCCATAGGTAGGCGTTGCGCGCAGTTGTCAAAAATGTTATGAGCGACCGTTATAGTTCTCGTTTCGCTGCTGCCGTCAGAGTCTCTTGAGCCTATTAGCATCGTTTTGTCGTGGTTTTCAAAGATGTTGTGCGAGATCGTGATAGCCGCACTGTCTCCCTTGATGTCGCATAGTCCGTCATAAGTTTGCCATTTAGTAAGCTCTCCGCCTGCTAAATGCACATGGCTAAGATCCACAGTGTCCTTAAAATGGCAGTGATCTACCCAGATATTTTTACTTGAATCTATACTAACGCCGTCATATTGCGCGTTAAAGCCATCATTTTTTTGTACATCTGGAAATGGATCAAAAGCATCTTCGATCAGCATGTTGCGGATCGCGATATTTTGGACATTTTTTAGCAAAAATGAGCCACCTTTTATGCCTGAGTTTTCGCCTAGGCCGATTATCGTGGTATTGCTAGCTACCGACACTACGATGAGCTTTTTCCACTCGTTGGCTAAATTTTTGCGAAGAGCTGCTAACTTTGGATCTTGCGAACCATCTAAATTTGCATGGCATGAAGCGCCGTAAGCCTGCATAAATTTGGTATAAGTGTCAAACTCGCCACCGCTAATCTCACTTATAAATTTATCCAGACCCAAGCTATTGCCATTTTGCGGGATCTTGCCTTCGCTAAGGTCTATGAGCCCATCTATGTAGATGACGTAGCCACCCATTTTGGCGTATTTTACGAGCTCTTGTCTCTCTTTTACGGTGACCTCTTTACTCTCTTTGCCAGTATATCCGCCAAAATTTTGCTCCGCACCAATGCTAGCGTAACCAAAGGGCGAGTCACTTGCTTTTATCTCGCCCACCTGTGCCTCAGCGCCAAATGCAAATAACGCACTAATGGCGAGTAACAATATCTTTTTAAACATCTTTAGCCTCCTAAATTTGGCTTTTTATTCTTGATATTTTATTGTAAATATCACCGCTGGATTTTATTTTAGCTCATTAAATTTAGTGTAAGGCTTTTATAAATTTTTAGTAAAAGCAAAATTTACGCGAAAAATATCTCGCTTTTTAGCCGAAGTAGGCATAGATAGGCACTTAGCACGCTTTGATCTCTAACGTAGTTGCGCTCCCCTTTTAAAAGTAGCCTCTCAACCTCGATGTTGCCGTTTCTATCACCAGCTGCGACATATACCGTGCCAACTGGCTTGCTAGCTGTGCCCCCACCAGGTCCTGCTATACCGCTAATCGCAAGCGCAAAGTCCGCATTTGTCGTGCTTAGCGTGCCTTTTACCATCGCTTTTACGCAAGGCTCGCTCACGGCTCCGTAAGTATCTAAAATCTCATCCTCAACGCCCAGCCATTCGTGCTTTATGTGGTTTGCATAAGTCACCAAAGAGCCATCAAAGCTAGCTGAGATGCCGCCATATCTTGCAAATTTAGCCGCCGCAAGACCAGCCGTGCAAGACTCGGCAAATGAAATTTTAAGCCCCTTTTGCATGAGCTTTTTTGCTACAAATTTGATCACATCTTTTTGCGGGATAAATTTTTGCGAAAATAGCGTTTTTACCCCTTGTAAAAAGCTCTCGATCTGGCCAAATTTATTACTTTTTGCCCTTGCTAGTATCAAATTTGGCAGGATCTGCGCAATGGTTATATCGACCTCATAAGTTTTAGCAAGTGGCAGCATAAGGATCTTCGCGCTATCTGCGTCGATGTCTATTAGATGAAAGTAGCTAAAATCAGGCTCATACTCGGTTAGAAACTCGCCCAGTTCTTCATTTGGATTAGCTTTTATGAGATTTATCTGGGCGTTATTTAGGCTGGCTAAAAAGCTATTTTTAGAGTAGTCTAAGCTATCTTTAAGCGCAAGGGTCGTGCTATCTTTTAGCTCGAGCGAGCCCCCAGTTAGCGTCGCTACGATCTTTGCGGCGATGGCAAAATTTTCATCCGAGCCAAAAATGCTTACAAAGTCGTAATCTTTTGATAAATTTTCGATGATAAAAGGTAGCTCTTTGCTATTTTTTGGAGCAAAACTGACCACTCCAAGCTCACCAAAATGATCCTCGTAACTTTGAAAAATGTAGTTTAGAAATTCTCTATTTATCTCAAGATCTTCGCCTATTATCAAGATACTTTGTCTCATTTTTAAGCTCCTTTTTTTGCCTCATTATACTATTTTTCAGTGTGATTTAACCAGCACAGGTGTAAAATTAGCAAATTTTAAAATCAAGGTAAAAAATGGACTACAAAGAGACACTTTTACTCCCAGAGACAAATTTCCCAATGCGCGGAAATCTCCCACAAAATGAACCACAAAGACTAAAATCATGGTACGAAGAGCGCAAGGTTTATGAAAAAATGAAGAAAAATCGCCAAAATGCGGTTAAAAACTTCAACATCCACGACGGCCCTCCGTATGCAAACGGCCACCTACACATCGGCCACGCGTTAAATAAAATTTTAAAAGATATCATCACAAAAACGCACTATTTTTACGGCGAAAATGTCCGCTACGTGCCAGGCTGGGACTGCCACGGCTTGCCGATCGAGCAGCAAGTCGAAGTAAAGCTTGGCGATAAGAAAAAAGAGCTTAGCAAGGTCGAGATCAGGGAGCTTTGCAGGCAGCACGCGAGAGAATTTATAGACATTCAGCGAAATGAATTTAAAAGCCTTGGCATCATCGGCGACTTTGAAAATCCATACATGACGATGAAATTTGAGTTTGAGGCTGACATCTACAAAGCGCTTTGCGAGATCGCTAAAAAGGGGCTTTTGGTTGAAAGAAGCAAGCCAGTTTATTGGAGCTGGGCGGCTAGATCGGCATTAGCTGAAGCTGAGGTCGAGTACGAGGAGAAAGAGGACTACTCTATTTACGTAGCATTTGAGCTTGATGGCGACGCGCTAGAAAAGCTTGGCGTAAAAGAGGCAAGCGCTGTCATCTGGACAACTACACCTTGGACACTTCCAGCAAATCAAGCCATAAGCCTAAAACCAGATGAAATTTATGTGCTAACGGCTGAAAATTTGATCTTTGCAAAGCCTCTACTTGAGAGCATCATGCAGAGTGGCCTAAGCAAGGGCGAGATCAAAAAAGAGTTTAAATCAAGCCTACTTGAAAACGCCCACGCGATAAATCCACTAAACAGCAGAAAGTCTAAATTTTTACTAGGCGATCACGTCATGATGGATGGAGGTACTGGACTTGTTCATACAGCTCCAGGACACGGCGAGGACGACTACTACGTCTGTTTGAAATATGGCTTTAGCGAAATTTTGATGCCAGTTGATGATGGTGGCTGCTACGATGAGAGCATAAAACATCACGGACTATTTAGAAGCGACGTGGTAGATGAGTTTGTCGGTATGCACATCTTTAAAGCAAATGAGAAAATTTTAGAGCTACTTGGCAAAAGCTTACTTAGCGTATCTAAATTTAGGCACTCTTATCCATTTTGCTGGAGAACACACAAGCCTGTCATTTATAGAGCCACAAAGCAGTGGTTTATAGCTATGGACGAGGCTAAACTAGGCGGTAAAACGCTTAGACAAACAGCGCTAAAAGAGCTTGAAAAGGTTAAATTTTACCCAAGCGTGGGCATAAAAAGAATAGGCTCGATGATAGAAAATCGCCCAGACTGGTGCATCTCTCGCCAGCGTGACTGGGGCGTGCCGATCGCGTTTTTCAGAGATAAAGCGACAAAAGAAGTTATATTTGATAGTGAAATTTTAGACCACATCGTGGCTATCTTTAAAGAAAAAGGCGCTGATGCGTGGTGGGCGCTAAGTATAGACGAGCTTTTACCAAAGGGTACAAAATACAAGGCTGAAAATTTAGAAAAAGTGATGGATATCCTTGATGTTTGGTTTGATAGCGGCTCGACTTGGCACGCGGTCTTGCAAAGCGACAACTACGACGCTGGCAAATACCCTGCAAGCATGTATTTAGAGGGCTCAGATCAGCACCGCGGCTGGTTTCAAAGCTCGCTTCTAGTAAGCACAGCTATAAATTCTCACGCACCTTATGAGAGCATACTAACTCACGGCTTTACAGTCGATGCTAAGGGCGAGAAGATGAGTAAGAGTAAGGGCAACGTCATCGCTCCACAAGACGTGGCTAAGACTCACGGCGTAGAAATTTTACGTCTTTGGGTTGGTATGAGTGATTACTCAAGCGACCTAAAGATAAGCGAAGATATATTAAAACAAATAAGCGAGCAATACCGCAAAATCCGCAACACGATCCGCTTTTTACTAGCAAACGTAAATGATCTTGAGAGCTTAAATACAGAGTTTAACATCCTTGATAAATGGATACTAGCACGCGCTAAAAAGGTCTTTGATGAGGCGAGCGCTTGCTTTAGAAACTACGACTTTTCAAAGGGCTTTAACATCCTTTTAAATTTCCTATCAGCCGATCTTAGCGGCGTATATCTTGACGTTTGCAAAGATAGACTTTACTGCGACGCAAAAGACGCTCCAAGAAGAAGATCTGCTCAAAGCGCGATGGCGATCATCACAAAGGCACTTTTGCCACTCATCGCTCCAACGCTTACTTACACCGTTGATGAGGTGATGGACTACGCTCCAAAGATCATCAAAGGCGAGGCAAAAGACGCGTTTGACCTAGTCTATGAGCCAATCAAATTTGATCTTAGCTTTGAAGATGAGCTGCTTTTTGCCAGCAGGGAGAAATTTAACGAGATCGTGGACGTTCTTAAAAAGGACAAAAAGATAAAATCAACTCTAGAGCTAAGTCTAGAGACCACAAACCACAACATCACAAACTACGACGAGCGCGAAGTGGCCGATCTTTACATGGTAAGCTCAGTTAAAGCTTATGATGATAGCGAGCCATTAGCTGAGTTTGAGCTAGATGGTGATAAATTTAAGATCATAGCAAGCAACCTTCACAAATGCCCAAGATGCTGGAAATTTAACGCTAGCAAAGAAGATGCGCTATGCCCAAGATGCGAAGAGGTCATAAGTGCTAAGTGAGCCAGTAAGCGCAACTATCATAATAGCAACGATCGCTGCGGTGGTCGTTGTTAGCTTGTTTGGCATATTTTTGGTTAATAAATTTAAAGGATAAAAATAGTGGTAACTTTAAAAGAAGCTTTGAAATTTTCAGCTGAAGAGATAAAAAATTTAAGAGCCGAGCTTGAGGCGAAGATCATAAAAGAAAAAGAGCTTGGCGCTTATGTCGAGCAGCTAGCAAATTTAGATATCGCAAAACTAGGCGAGGGCGTGCCTATCGCTATAAAAGACAACATCCAAGTAAAAGGCTGGAACGTAACAAGTGCCTCAAAAATTTTACAAGGCTACGTAGCACCTTATAACGCAACTGTCATCGAAAAGCTACTTGGTAAAAATTTAGCTCCATTTGGCCGCACAAATATGGACGAATTTGCGATGGGAAGCACGACTGAGAGCTCATTTTACGGCAAAACACTAAACCCACTAAATCACGCTCACGTCCCAGGTGGCAGTAGCGGTGGCTCAGCAGCAGCAGTCGCAGCCGGTCTTGCAGTAGCCGCACTTGGTAGCGATACTGGTGGCTCGATCCGCCAGCCAGCGGCATTTTGCGGATGCGTAGGACTTAAGCCAACTTACGGCAGAGTGAGCAGATACGGCCTTGGCGCCTACTCAAGCAGTCTTGATCAAATAGGCCCTATAGCGCAAAATGTAGAAGACGCTGCCATTTTATATGACGCTATCGCTGGACACGATCCAAAAGATAGCACGAGCGCAGATGTGCCGTTTGTGAGCGTGAGCGACAAGATAGATGGCAACAAAAAACTAAAAATTTGTGTCATCAAAAACTACGTAGAAAACGCAAGCGAGCAGACAAAAACTGCTTTAAATTTAGCCATAGAAAAGCTAAAATCACACGGTCACAGCGTAACTTACACAAATTTTGAAGACTCAAAATATGACGTTGCAGCCTACTACATCATCGCAACCGCAGAGGCAAGCGCAAATTTAAGCCGCTACGATGGCGTGAGATATGGCAGACGCGCAGAGGCTAGAAATTTAAAAGAGCTATATGTAAATTCACGCTCAGAGGGCTTTGGCGAAGAGGTAAAAAGAAGAATTTTGCTTGGTACATTTGTGCTAAGTAGCGGATACTACGATGCTTACTACATCAAAGCGCAAAAAGCAAGAGCGCATATAAAAGCTCAATATGAGAAAATTTTAGAAGAAAATGATCTCATCTTCATGCCAGTTGCTCCAAGCACAGCTTATAAATTTGGAGCACACAGCGATCCGCTTCAAGCCTATTTAAGCGATATCTACACGATCAGCGTAAATTTAGCAGGCCTGCCAGCTATCTCTGTGCCAGTTGGCAAAGATGATCAAAATTTAAACGTGAGCGCCCAGCTCATCGCAAAAGCGTGGGACGAACAGACCTTGATAAATGGTGCTAAGAGCCTAGAAAATTTAATAAAAGGATAAAAATATGAAGATAGTAAAGAGAGCTTTAACATTTGAGGATGTGCTTCTTGTGCCGCAATACTCTGAAATTTTGCCAAAGCAAGTTGATGTCAAAACCAGGATCAGCAAAAATGTCACGCTAAATATCCCGATCGTCTCTGCTGCGATGGATACGGTGACTGAGCATAGAACTGCTATCATGATGGCAAGGCTGGGCGGTATCGGCGTCATCCACAAAAATATGGACGTCGAAAGCCAAGCAAAAGAGGTCAAACGCGTTAAAAAAAGCGAAAGTGGCGTCATCATCGATCCTATCTTTATAAATCCAGAAGCAACCGTGGCTGAAGCTCTAAGCCTTATGTCAGATCTTCATATTTCAGGCGTTCCTGTCATCGACAAAGACCGCAAACTAATAGGAATTTTAACAAACCGCGATTTGAGATTTGAGACAAATATGAGCACTTTGGTAAAAGACCGCATGACAAAAGCACCGCTTATCACTGCACCAAAGGGCTGCACACTTGATGATGCGGAGAAAATTTTCTCTCAAAACAGAGTTGAGAAGCTACCTATCGTCGATAAAGACGGCAGACTTGACGGACTTATCACCATAAAAGATCTAAAAAAACGCAAAGAGTATCCAAACGCAAACAAAGACAGCTACGGCAGACTTCGCGTGGCTGCGGCTATTGGCGTGGGTCAGATAGATCGCGCTAAAGCACTTGTTGATGCTGGCGTAGATGTCATCGTCATCGACTCAGCTCACGGTCACTCAAAGGGCATCATCGACACTTTAAAAGAGGTAAAAGCAAATTTTAAAGTCGATGTCGTAGCTGGCAATATCGCAAACCCAGCAGCCGTAAAAGACCTAGCAGAAGCAGGAGCTGACGGCATAAAAGTGGGCATCGGACCAGGTTCTATTTGTACCACAAGGATCGTTGCTGGCGTTGGCGTGCCTCAAATTTCAGCTATCGATGACTGCGCAAGCGAAGCAGCGAAATATGGCATCCCAGTTATTGCAGATGGTGGTTTAAAATATTCAGGCGACGTGGCAAAAGCCCTTGCAGCAGGGGCAGCTTGCGTTATGGCAGGCAGCTTGCTAGCAGGTTGCGAAGAGAGTCCAGGTGAGCTTATAACATTCCAAGGTCGCCAGTATAAAGTATATCGCGGTATGGGCTCAATAGGCGCTATGACAAAGGGCAGCTCTGACCGCTACTTCCAAGAGGGCACTGCTCAAGACAAGCTTGTGCCTGAAGGCATCGAAGGCCGTGTGCCATTTGCTGGCAGCATAAAAGATGTGATCCATCAGCTAATAGGCGGCCTAAGAAGCGCTATGGGCTATGTCGGCGCAAAAGATATCCCAGCTCTTCAAGAAAGAGCCGAATTTGTCGAGATAACAAGCGCAGGACTAAAAGAGAGCCACGTCCACGACGTAGTTATCACTCACGAGGCACCAAACTACAAAGTTAATTAGTGTTAGACCTGCAAACTAGAACTATTAAATTTAACGAGCCACTCTACCTTGAGAGTGGCCGTATGCTATCAAATTTCAAGCTTATTTACGAGACCTACGGCACGCTAAATGCTGATAAAAGCAACGTTATTGTGATCTGCCACGCCCTAACTGGCTCGCACCACGCTGCTGGCACATACGCAGGCGATGAGAAAGCTGGCTGGTGGGACGGGCTAATAGGCAGCAAAAAGGCGGTTGATACGGATAAATTTTACGTTATTTGCGTAAATATCTTAGGCTCGTGCTTTGGCTCGACCTCGCCATTAAGCGTGGATAGAAGTAGCGGCAAAGAGTATCGGCTAAATTTCCCAGTCCTTGCCATAAGCGACGTGGTAAAGGCGCAGATGAGGCTATTTAGCGAGCTTGGCATCACAAGAGCAAGGGCTGTCATCGGCGGCAGTCTTGGCGGTATGCAGGCACTTTGCTACGCTATTGAGTTTCCTGAATTTGCACAAGATATCGTCATGCTTGCAAGCACATATCAAACAAAGCCCTGGGCGATAGCGTTTAACAAAATCGCGATCGAAGCCATTTTAAATGATGAAAATTTTAAAAACGGCGAATATGACGCAGAATTTATAAGAAAAAACGGGCTAAAAGGCATGGCTTACGGCAGGATGGCAGGGCACATCAGCTTTTTAAGCCCTGATAGCATGGATAAAAAATTTGGACGAAACTACGTAGAAACTGACGGTCTTTACGATCTTTTTGGACATTTTCAGGTCGATCGCTACATGGAGTATAACGGCTACAATTTCCCAAAGAGGTTTGACCCACTAAGCTACCTATATATCGTAAAGATGATGAATATCTTTGACTGTACAAGGCACTATGATAGCCTAAAAGACGCCCTTGCACCGATCAAAGCAAATTTGCATCTAGTCGCTTTCAAAGGCGATCTACTCTTTCCGCCAAGCTGCATGAGAGAAATTTATGACGCACTTTGCGAGATGGGGCGGGAGGCAAAGACAAATTTTGTAGAGATAGATAGCAACTACGGCCACGACGCCTTTTTGGTCGAGATAGAAAAATTTGATGGATATATAAAAAATATATTAAAAGGATAGAAAATGGAGCAAAAAGAGCAAAGCTTTGAAGAGAAATTAGCCCTAGCTGATAAAATTTTAAACGATCTAAACAAAGACGACGTGAGCTTAGAAAATAGCATAAAGCTGCACGAGCAGGGCAAAAAGCTCTTAAATGAAGCAAGAGAAATTTTAGAAAACGCAAAACTTAGCATAAAGCAGGTGGATGATGAGTAAAATTTGCGCCCTTCAGCTACCAACGCAGCCTTTGAGCGAGGCTAGGCTTGATTATTACCTTAAAATTTGCGCGGATGAAAACGCAAGGCTGATTGTGCTTGGCGAATACGTGCTAAATAGCTTCTTTAAAGAGCTTGCTAGCATGCCAAAAAGCCTCATAAAAGAGCAGAGCGAGCGCAAAAAAGAGGCGCTCTTTGCGATGGCAAAAAAGTATGATCTAAACATCATCGCACCTATCATAAATTTAAAAGGCAAGGAGATTTTTAAGAGCCTAGCCAAATTTAGCCAAACACAAGTAAAACTATATGACCAGCAAATTCTCATGTCTTATGCACACTGGAACGAGGCGAAGTTTTTTAGCAACGCAAGCGAGGAGCTAAATTTACCCATCTTTACATACGATAAATTTAAGGTTGGCGTCATGTTTGGTTACGAGGCGCACTTTGACATTTGCTGGGCGTATATGAGCGCTAAAAAGGTCGATATCGTGCTTGTGCCAACGGCTTGCACGTTTTTTTCTCAGGCGCGCTGGGAGGAGCTTTTAAAGGTTAGAGCCTTTACAAACAACCTCTATGTGCTTCGCGTAAATCGCGTGGGGAGCCACAAGAGCGAGGACGAGCAGTGGAGTTTTTACGGCGATTCGATGCTCATTAGTCCATTTGGCGAGGTTAAGAACAGGCTTGGTAAAAATGAAGAGATGATGATCGATGAGCTTAGTAAAAAGGAGCTTAGCGAGGCTAGAAGCACCTGGGGCTTTATGCAGATAGAGGCTAAATTTAAAAGATGAAGCGCTGCGTCTGGGCCAAAAAGAGCGAGTTTAGCAGGAGCTATCACGACTATGAGTGGGGCAGGGCGGTTAAAGATGATAAGAAATTTTTTGAAATGCTCATTTTAGAGGGCTTTCAAGCGGGTCTTAGCTGGGACTATGTGCTACGAAAAAGAGCTGGGCTTGCTCAAATTTTAGACGGCTTTGATGCAAAAAAGATCGCTAACTATGACGAGGCAAAGCTTCAAAGCCTTCTAAGTGACGATAGAGCAATCAAAAACCGCCTTAAAATTTACTCTCTGCCAAAAAATGCCAAGGCTTTTTTAGAGCTTTGTGCTGAGTTTGGCTCGTTTTATAACTACATCTATAAATTTACAAATGGCAAACGCGTGATAAATGACATAAAAAGCGCTAAGGATATGCCAGCAAGTAGTGAGCTCTCAGAGCGCATCTCAAAAGATATGAAAAAGCGTGGCTTTAAATTTGTAGGTGCTGTGATCATCTACTCGTTTTTACAAGGCGTTGACATCATCGATGATCACGAAAATGAGTGCTTTTGTAAAGGCTAAATTTAAGCTCGCCACTACTGTAATCTTAATGTAAAATAAATAATTTTAAGTAATCTTTATCATAAATAATCCTATAATTTTAGTAATCACAAAGGGTTTAAACTAAGGCGTAAATTTAAAATTTACAGGCTTTGGCGTAATACTAAAAAGGAGACGCTATGAGTAAAGTTTCTAGACGTGATTTCATAAAATTTGGTGCTGTTTCGGCTCTTGCTGCAAGCGGAGTTTATGCGAGCGATATGCCAGTCTTTAGAGATAAAGATGTCAAATTTGACGAGGAGTGGGATGTCGTTATCATCGGTAGCGGTTTTGCTGGACTTGCAGCTGGTATCAAGGCAAATGAGCGAGGCAACAAGGTTCTTATCTTAGAGAAAATGGGACGCGTTGGCGGCAACTCTGTAATAAATGGCGGAATTTTTGCCGTGCCAAACAGCGAGCTTCAAAAGAAAAACGGAGTCAAAGACTCAAAAGAGCTCTTCATCTCAGACTGCGTCAAGGCTGGACTTGGGCTAAACCACGTGGAGCTTCTTGGCATCCTTGCTGATAGAGCGGTCGATACTTTTAACTTCACCGTAAAACACGGCGCAAAATACCTAGATAAGCTACTTCTTGAAGGCGGTCACAGCGTGCCAAGGACTTATTACACCGAAAACACAAGCGGCTCTGGCATCGTTCAGCCTCTAGCTGAGACATTTAAAAATTTACAAGGCTGCGAGCTAAGAACAAGGTGTAAATTTGATGAGTTTGTGACTGATGAAAATGGCGCAATAGTAGGCGTTGCGGTGCGAAATGACTATAAATTTGACAAAGATCTATTTAGCGATGATAAAGAGAACAAAAGCGGCGAGCGTAAATTTATAAAGGCTAAAAAGGGCGTCGTGCTAGCAAGCGGCGGCTTTTGCAGTGATAAATTTTTTAGAAAGCTTCAAGACCCACGCGCGGTGCCTGAATTTGACACCACAAACCACCCAGGCGCAACTGCTGGAGCTTTGATCTCAGCCCTAAAAATAGGCGCTTTGCCTGTGCAAATCGGCTGGATACAATATATCCCATATAAATGCCCTGACGAAAAAGGCAACGGCATCACAAGTAAATTCGCCTCACAAGCTGCCTTTAGATACGGCATCTCAGTCGATCCAAAGACCGGCAAACGCTATATGAATGAGCTTGCTGATCGCAAGATAAGGGCTGATGCTATGTTTAGGATAATTGACGCTAAAAACGACAGCTATCCTATAAATTTATGCGACTCAGTAGCTGCTGCAAAGCTAGTCGAGAGCGACCTTGCAAATCCTATGAAAAACGGCGTCATAATGAAATTTGACACGCTAGCAGACCTTGCTAAACACTACAAAATGCCAGCTGGCGAGCTAGAAAAAACGGTTGAGAGATATAACGAATTTGTTAAAAAAGGCAATGATGATGATTTTGGTAAGCCAATCAAGCTAACTGACGGACTAACCATCTCACAAGCCCCATTTTACGCTATGCGCGGCGCTCCAAAGCTTCACCACACAATGGGCGGCGTAAAGATCAACGCCAAAGCGCAGGTGCTAAACATAGACGATGAGCCGATCAAGGGACTTTACGCTGCTGGTGAGGTCACTGGCGGTACGCACGGAGCTAGTAGGCTTGGTAGTTGTGCGATACTTGACTGTTTGACATTTGGCATGATAGCTGGGGAGAATATCTAAATTTACTCGTGCTAAATTTGGAGGCAGTTTGTTTTGTTATTGGCTTATGCAGGCAATGCTAGCCTCCATATCATCGGTACAGAGTTTAAAATTTTGTTTTTTATTAGTAAATTTAAAAACTTTCATTCGCTCACAAGAATTGACTACTAAATTTTGGCTTCGCTTACAGCTTAGCTCAAAATTTAGAGCCGAAATTGCTCGCTCATGAAATTTTAAAATTTACAAATCACTAAACCTGTGCGAAGCACAGCAACCTCTAACGTGCGAGGGGTTTGGGGGATTTAAAAAGGGGGATAAGGGGACGACTTTGCTTCGCGGGCTCGCAACTGCAAGCAGACTGTAATTCAAGTCCCCTTGTCTCCCTTTTAAATAAAATGACAAAATATTTTTTCGGAGTGAAATTTGAAACGAAGCGAAGTTGAAAAATATATAAAAGAGAAATTTGACATTTTGGGTGAGCAAATTTTCCCAAAATATCCAAAATTTAGCGTCTTTCGTCACAAGAAAAATGAGAAGTGGTTTGCGCTACTTATGCAGCTAAACGCTAGCAAGCTAGGTCTTGAAAGTGACGAGATGATTGAGGTTTTAAATTTAAAATGCAGCCCTGATCTAGCCATGGTGCTAGTTGATGAGAGGCAAATTTTTAAAGCCTATCACATGAATAAAAAGCACTGGATAAGCGTAAATTTAAACTCCAAAATCTCACAAAAAACCGTTTTTGACCTGATAGATGAAAGCTTTAGCTTAAGCAAATAAAAGCCATTTTCAGCCTTAAATTTAGTAGTTTTTGTTAAAATCACGAAAAACTTAAGGATAAAATTTGCAAGAGCTAAACAACGAGATCAGAAAAGTCCATTTCATAGGCATCGGTGGCATCGGCATCTCAGCCATCGCTAGGTTTTTACACGAAAAAGGCCACAAGATAAGCGGTAGCGACATCAAAGAGAGCAAGACGACGCTTGAGCTAAAAGATGAAGGCATCGAGGTCATCACGCCGCACTGCAAAGAGGCGATAAAAGATCAAGACTTCGTGGTCTATTCAGCTGCGATAAAAGAGGACAACATCGAGCTAGTCGAGGCCAGAAACAAGGGCATAAAGTGCTTTTCAAGAAAAGAAATTTTGCCTTATGTGCTTGAAGATAAGTGCGTTTTTGCAGTTGCTGGCGCGCACGGCAAAAGTACCACTTCAGCGATGCTAGCAAGCCTAATAGAAGGCTCAGTCATCATTGGCGCCATCTCAAAGCAGTTTGGCTCAAATATGCGCTACGCCAAAAGCGATAACGTCGTATTTGAGGCCGATGAGAGCGACTCTAGCTTTCTAAACTCAAACCCATATCTAGCCATCGTCACAAACGCAGAGCCAGAGCACATGGAGCACTACGACTACGATCTAGCTAAATTTTACGCAGCATACAAGGGCTTTTTGGAGCGCGCAAAGGTTAGAGTGATAAACGCTGAGGACGAGTTTTTAAGCACTCTTAAGCTTGATGCGATCAGGCTTTATCCAAGCAGTGATATCACGGAGCTAACGATGGTGGTAAGAGACTATCAGCCATACACCAGCTTTAACCTTAAAAATTTAGGTAAATTTGAAGCCTTTGGCATGGGCGAGCACATCGCTATAGACGCATCTTTGGCTATCCTTGCTGCGATGCATGAGACGCCGCTTAAAGATATCAGAGAAAATTTACTAAATTTTAAAGGCATCAAAAAGCGTTTTGACATACTTTGTGCAAATAAAAATTTTGTCCTTATTGACGACTACGCGCACCATCCAACCGAGATAAAAGCGACGCTAAAATCAGTCTTTGAATACGCCAAAATTTTGGGTATAAACAGCGTCACAGCGATATTTCAGCCACACCGCTACACAAGACTTAGCACAAATTTACCTGGCTTTAAAGAGTGCTTTAAGGGCGTTGATGAGCTTGTTATCTTGCCAGTTTATGCAGCAGGTGAAAATCCTATCGAAGTTGATATGAAGAGCGAATTTAGCGAGTATAACCCGATCTTTACAGACAAGGTCGAGAGGGTTGAAGAGGGGATTGAATTTACAGATGAATTTGGCGTGAAAAACCGCCTAAGTGACGGCATCGTAGTTGGCTTTGGAGCGGGCGATATCAGCGTGCAACTAAGAGGCGGATATTAATGGATCTAAGTAGTTTCAAGCCTCAAGATGAAAATGAAATTTTAAAAGAGATAAAAGAAAAAGAGCTAAGCGAGGATGAAATTTCAAGCCTTATAAATTTAGGCAAAAAAGATATCTTGATCGCGCTTGCAAGGTCACAAAAGCTAAATAGCGCTCAGATAAAAGATATGCTGCCAAATGCCCCATATCTAGCCGTTTGCTTGCTGGTTGAAAAGCAAGATATCAGCGAGGTTAGAGCTGAAATTTTAGAAAAGATCAAGCCTCATGCTGAGCTTTACAAAGAGCTAATCGCAAAATATAAAGGCGTAAAATGGTAAGAAATTTGATAATAATCGCCGGCGTGATGCTGCTTTTTGGAGCGATCTGGGCGATAAAAGATGAAAAGATCAGCAAAAGCATAAAAGCGGTCGTTAGCGCGGTGCTTGTAGCGATCCTTGTTTGTGTCTATTTTTACGAGGAGAATTTATCCAAAAACGAGGACGCTATCTCAAAGCTAGTGACTGACTTTAAGCAGGGTAAAACACTAAAATGTGGCGAATACAACGTGAGCGCTGAGAAATTTAACTACGAATTTGGCACTGCGTCATTTTTGCCAAAGCGAGAATTTAGCGATCTCTCAGGCGTCATAGTGCCTATAAAAAGTTGCGAGCAATGACTGAAGAGATATTTTTAAAGCTCGATCTTGGCGAGTATCTGGATAAATTTAACTCATTTTTAGCAAGGCAAAAACCGCTATTTTTACAAGGCGACAGCAAAATCCACTTTGAAAATATCAGCGAGCTTTCAAAGTATGATTTTAAGGCGCCTGACGAGATAAAAGAGCTTGATGATGCGCTTATGAGACTTAGCAAGCAAGCAGTGCTTCACATCAGCGAAATTTACGAGTTTGCAAAGATCATTAAGTATTTTTCATATCTAAAAAAGCAAAAATTTGAAGGCAGACTTGGCGAGTGGATCGCTAAAGTTGAAATCCCTGAAGCGATGAGCCAGATGGCAAACAGCTTTGATGAAAACGGCGAATTTAGCGACAGCGTGGATGAGAGATTTTACGCGATAAAGCAGGCGTTTAGCGAGAAAAAGCGCCAGATCGACGCCGAACTTAAAAAGCTCATCTACTCAAAGCACATCACGCCCTATCTAGTCGATACCCAGACGCACTACATCAACTCGCAAGAGGCACTTTTGGTGCGTGGTGGCTTTAATCACGCCCTAAAAGGCACCGTGATCGCTAGAAGCTCAGGCGGCTACTTCTACGTCGCACCTGCAAGCACTGAGCGCCTAAAAAAGGAGCAAAGCGAGCTGCTTGATAGAAAAGAGGAGATCATTTTTGAGCACTGCAAGAAATTTAGCTTGCAGATGAGCAAGAGCCTACTTTTTTTGAAATTTATAAATAACGCTTTTGATCAGTTTGATGCCTATCAAGCGCGCGTAAATTTGGCTAGATCACGTGACTATGAGTTTGTTTTGCCAAATAGCTCACACGTTATCAAGCTTGAGAAATTTGCCCACCCAGCGCTAAAAAACCCAAAAAGCGTGAGTGTGGACTTTAGCAAAAAGGTGCTTTTAATAACCGGCGTAAATGCTGGCGGTAAGTCGATGCTTTTAAAATCAATCATCTCAGCCACGCTGCTTGCAAAGTATCTGCTGCCTATGCGTATCGACGCAAACCGCTCAACGATCGGCTCTTTTAAAGAATTTGACGCGATCATAGAAGATCCGCAAAGCGTGAAAAACGACATCTCGACCTTTGCTGGCAGGATGGTGCATTTTGCAAGGCTTTTTACTAAAAAATCGATCATCATCGGTATCGACGAGATCGAGCTTGGCACCGACTTTGAGGAGGCTGCAAGCTTGTATGGCGTCATGATAGAGCGCCTCATCACTCAAGATATCAAAATGATCATCACGACCCACCACAAGCGCCTTGCGATGTTGCTAGCTAAAAATCCAGAGGTTGAGCTAGTGGCAGCACTTTACGACGAGGCGGCTCAAAGGCCTAAATTTGAGTTTTTAAAGGGCACGATCGGCAAGTCTTATGCCTTTGAAACGGCGGCAAGATACGGCATATCTCAAAATTTAGTGGCTCAGGCAAAGAAAATTTACGGCGAAGATAAAGAGAATTTAAACGAGATCATCACTAAGACGCTAAATTTACAAACCAAGCTTGATGAGGGGATAAAAGAGGTCACGGCAAAAGAGGAGCGGCTGGAGCGCTTGCTTGAGGAGCAAAAAGAGCTAAAAGAGAGAAATGAGATCAAGCTAAATGCGACTATTTCGCGCCTTGAAAAAGAGTATTATGAAGCGATAAATGCGGCAAAAGCTGTTATAAATTTCAAGGACATTAAAGACAAGCAAAGGGCGCTAAACGTGGCAAATGAGAAAAAAGCTGCCATCGTTAAGCCTAAAAAAACTGAGCGAGAGAGCCTAAAAGTAGGCGATAGAGTGAAGTATGAAAATATAAAAGGCACGGTTTTAAGCATCTCTAAAAATGACGCTATGATCGAGTCAAATGGCATAAATCTGCGCGTGCCACTCGAGCTTTTAAGAAAAAATGGCAACGAAGTAGTCTTGCCTAAAAAAGGTGGCGTAAGTTTAAGTGTAGATAAGCCAAAAACGGCGTCATTATCGCTTGATCTGCATGGCATGAGAGCTGACGAGGCGATAGCAAAGCTTGATAAATTTATCTCAGATAGTCTTGTTATGGGATTTGATGAGGTTAGCGTATTTCACGGCATCGGCACTGGCAAGCTTGCCTTTGCTGTTAAAAATTTCTTAAAAGAGCATCCAAGCGTGAAAGAATTTCATGATGCACCGGCAAATCAAGGCGGATACGGTGCAAAGATCGTTAAACTTTGAGCTAAATTTTTAATTAAAAAATGAAAGAAATTTTTTATTTAGCTTAGATATAATCCATTTAGAAAAATTTAAGAAAGGAAGTTTAAACTTTATGCCAGGTGACGAATCGCAAAAAAAGCACTTTAGTATGGTTAAAACCGTCACTTTGGTCGTGGTTTTGCTTTTTGCTTTCTTTGTAACTGAAAATTTAACTATCTACTCGTATAAATACAATAACGCGCTCTCTACAAACAACTTTGGCCTCAAAAAAAAGACTGAGTATCTAACAGATCAATATGTGAATTACTTTAAAAATATAAGTAAATTTAGTGTCTTAGATTTTCAAAATTACATAAGCAATGCCGCCTTTGGTGATGTCTTTTTGCTAAAAGAAAATGGCAAAAATGGCTTTAAGATAGAGGCATCGTCAGACAAAAGCCTCGTTGGTAAAGACTACGAAGACAATAGCTGTGGCGACATCTATTCACATGATTTTCAAACGAATTATTTCAAGGCTGAAATTTTGCCAGAAAATAGCGCCAAAGTATGTATGTTTGTCGCAGTAAATGAATATATTTTAGGCTTTAAAGCGCATATAGATCAAAGGATAACTGGCACTAGCGACCAATTTTATTTTCAGTGGCTGATGAAAAACATGACTCTTACTTTGATCTTAAGCTCGATCGGTCTATTTTTAGGGCTTGCGGTCTGTCTTTGGTTTGTATTTAAGTATCTAAACATCAAATTTGACTATCTAAAAGTAAAAGAAGAGAGCACTATTAAGATCGCTGAACTAAAAGAGAGGCTATATATCGATCCGATGACAGGACTTTTTAACAAGGCTGCGCTTTTAAAAGATGTGAGCGAGTATAAATATCCAAAAGTGATACTTATGGATATCGATGATTTTGGCAAGATGAACGACTACTACGGCAAATACGTGTGTGACCAGATACTAAAACAGATGGCAAATCTCATCAAAGAATTTGCCAAAAATGAGAATATGAAGGCTTATTGTATCGAGGCGGACAGGTTTGCTTTGGTCGAAGATAATAACGACTTTATCGACAGATACGAGGAGCTAGCTGAAAATTTACTAGATATCTTTAAAGGCAGGATGCTTAGCATAAAAGATGAAAATGGCGCAGAGGTCGATGATATAGAAATTCACAACACTATTGGCTTTGCGCTTGATAGCGATCAGACTTTAAGAAAGGCAACCATCGCGTTAAAATCAGCTAAGACGCTTGATAAAGACTATGTTTGCTACTTTAAAGGACTAAGTCAAAAAGATGAATACGCAAATCAGATCGAGCGCTCAAAGCTTATCCAAAACGCTACGATAAATGACAACATTGTGCCGTATTTTCAGCCGATATTTGACGAGAAAAAGATCCCTATAAAATATGAATGCTTAATAAGAATTTTAGACCGCGACGACGTCATCTCACCAAGTGTATTTTTGGATATCTCAAAGCGTATCAAGCGTTACGCAGACCTTGAAAAACAGCTCATTAAAAAGTGCTTTGAGCACCTCACTGAAGATCCAAATTTGGTTCTTTCTATAAATTTAAGCAGCCGAGATATGATAGATGGCGACGTTAGCGCACTTGTTTTAAATTTACTAAATAAGCACAATGTCGCTGGCAGGATAGTTTTTGAGATAGTTGAAGACGAGGAGCTAAAGAGTGCTGAGCGCGTCTCAGTCTTTGTTGAGCGTGCAAAGAGCATGGGCGCTATGATAGCGATCGACGACTTTGGCTCTGGCTACTCAAACTTCTCTTACATCATAAAGATCAAGCCAGACTACGTGAAGATCGATGGCTCTATCATCAAAGATATCGATATCAATAAAGACTCATACGCCATCGCAAGCGCGATCGTGGCATTTGCAAAGGATCTTGGCATAAAAACGATCGCAGAGTATGTTCATTCTAAAGAAATCTTTAACGTCTGTAAGGAGATAGGCATCGACGAATTCCAGGGATTTTACTTGGGACTTCCTTCTAAAAAGGCGTTTTAGTGGTAGTTGGCTTTTTAAAAGAGCTTTTAAGTTTTCGCTCTATCACGCCAGATGATGCAGGCAGTTTGGAGTTTATCGCTAAATTTTTGCCTGATTTTGAGGCTAAATTTATAGAAAAAAACGGCACAAAAAATCTCATACTTTCTAAAATTTATGGAGACGGCGAGCATCTAGCTTTTGCAGGACACGTTGATGTCGTGCCGCCAGGCGATGGCTGGGATAGCGAGCCATTTACCCCGCTAGAAAAAGATGGCTACATCTACGCAAGGGGCGCGCAGGATATGAAAAGCGGCGTGGCTGCCTTTGTTTGTGCGTGCAAAGAGGCTAAATTTGATGGCAAGCTAAGTCTTATCTTAACAAGTGACGAAGAGGGCGATGGCACTTACGGCACGCCTTTAGCGCTTGAATATCTGCGTGAGATAGGGGATCTGCCCAAATTTTGCGTCGTGGCTGAGCCAACTTGTGATAAGAAATTTGGCGATAGCATAAAGGTCGGCAGACGTGGCTCGATAAATGGCAAGATCGTGATAAAGGGCGTTCAAGGACACGTAGCATACCCAGAAAAATGTGTAAATCCAGTAAATTTAATAGCTCCACTTTTAAGTAAGATAGCTGACCATGATATGGACGGAGGGAGCGAGTTTTTTAGCCCAAGCAAGATCGTGGTGACGGACATTCGTGGTGGCATGCAGGTTTGCAACGTCACGCCAAGCGAACTTAGCATAATGTTTAACATTAGAAACTCAAATTTAACTGACGTAAATGACGTTGAGAGCTATCTTAGAAGCGTTTTAGATGGGCTTAGTTACGAGCTTAGTATAAAGCAAAGCTCGAAGAGATTTTTAACGAACAAAGATAGCAAGATCGTAAGAAATTTAATGGCCTCTGTCACAAAGATCACCGGCGTTACGCCACTTTTAAATACAAAGGGCGGCACGAGCGATGCTAGGCACTTTGCTGAATTTGGCGTAGACGCGATAGAATTTGGCGTCATAAATGACCGCATACACGCCAAAAACGAACGAGTTAGCACCCTCGAAGTAAATAAACTTTATGAAATTTTTAAAGACCTTATAGAAAATTTTCACTAATCTCTTTTGTTATTAAATAGTTAAATTTAAACGCCATCGCTGGTGTCTTTGTAGGACAAGTTTTTAAGAAAAATGGCTACATTTTGCCTGAGAGTGAAACCACTGCAAAAGCTATCGGGTTTTTGCCACTGATCATCGCTATTTTGCTTTTACTAGCACTTATCTTTGGTCTAAAACTTGGTGAAAATGGCGCATTATTCAGCTCAGAAAAAGGTCCAGGCTCACAGCATGCAAATTTATTTATCTCACTTATTTGTGCGATCATAATAGGCGCATTTATGCAAAGAAGTAAATTTTGCTCAGTGGGAGCTATCAGTAAAATTTTTGAGCGTGACTTCTCGATGTTTTATGGCATAGTCTCTATCGTTCTTTTTGCAAGCATCACAAATTTAGTGCTAAATCAATATAAATTTGGCTTTGAAGGACAACCTATCGCTCACAATGATATGCTTTGGAATTTCTTAGGCATGACGCTCGCTGGCCTTTGCTTTAGTCTAAGCTACGGCTGCCCTGGCAAACATTTAGTGCAAATGGGAGCTGGGAATTTAAGCTCAGCAGTATTTGTTTTAGGTATGGGCGCAGGTGCTGCTATAAGTCATAACTTTATCTTAGCAAGCTCAGGAGCTGGCATCACACCTTATGCTCCTTATGCTGTAGTACTTGGCTTTATTTATGCTATTTACGTTGGATTTTTCACTAAAAAGCTTAACTAAATTTGACTGCTTTTGCAGGTTTTTGCTTATAAATTTTGGAGAAATTTAGCCACCAAAGTGGCTAAATTTGAAGTTATCTTAGAATTTGAATTTTTGCTTTTGCGCGGAGTTTTTCGAAGTAATCACTCATTAATTTCTCTTGCTCGCCTTGGTAAAGCTCGTTTATAACGTTATCTTTTACATCAGCAAAGCTTGGTGTGTATGAGCCGATCTTCTCTTTTACTAAAAACATATCAAAGCTATCAGGTCCTTGCAAAGGCTGTGTGTAGTCGCCGTTATTTGTGCTTGAGATGATCGCAGCAAGTCTTGGATCTATGCTTTGATAGTCCAAACTCACCTCTTGCGTTTGCACGCCGTCTAGTAGCTTCGGACTTGTCTTTTGAGCTTCAAGCAGATCAGGGTCTTTTGCTCTATAAACTACGACTCTAGCGGTGCTAAAGACCTTAAATTTATCTGGATTAGCGTCAAAATACGCCTTTGCTTTTTGCTCGTTTATGTTCTTGCCAGCCTCAGCAGCTATGCTTTTATAAAGTTTTTCTTGAAGCATCTTGTGCTCTAAGTTGTTTTTGAAGTCCAAAAAGTCCATTCCTTGTGCTTGGATAGAGCTTCTAAACTGCGAATTTGTCATGCCATTTTGCTTTGCGATCGCCTCGATCCTGTCGTTTAGCTCAAAAGGTGTCACGCTTAAATTTAAGTTTTTTATCTGTGCATCTTCAAGCCTATCTCTGATAAGTAAATTTAAAGCGTCCTGCTCTGTTGTCTTTAGCTGTTCCTTCAAGCTATAAACCTCGTAAAGCGTGATAGGTTCGTTCTCCACGATAGCTGCGATGCCGTTTATCATCTGAGCTGAATATAAATTTAAGGCACTTAACACGCCAGCAGCCAAAAAGAGCAATTTTTTCATAATGAAACCTTTGTTTAAGTATTTAGTAAATATAATTTTGGGCAATTATAACATAAAAATAAGGCACAAAATGATAGTTACTAGATTTGCTCCGTCGCCTACTGGATACCTACACATAGGCGGACTTAGGACAGCTCTTTATAATTATTTATACGCAAGAGCTAACAATGGAAAATTTTTGCTCCGCATCGAAGATACTGACTTAAAACGAAACTCAGAAGAAGCCACGCAAGCCATAAAAGAGGCATTTGCCTGGTGCAAGCTAGATCACGACGGCGAAGTGACCTATCAGTCAAAGAGATTTGATCTTTACAAAGAGTATGTTAAAAAGCTGCTTGATGAGGGCAAAGCCTACAAATGCTACATGAGCAAAGAGGAGCTTGAGGAGCTTAGAGCTAGCCAAGAGGCAAGAAAAGAGCGCCCAAAATATGATAATAGATATAGAGATTTTAAAGGCACGCCTCCAGCTGGTATCGAGCCAGTTATCCGTATAAAAGCCCCACTTAGCGGCGAGATCGTCATACATGATGGCATAAAAGGCGAGGTTAAATTTAAGGTTGAAGATATACTAGACGACTTCATCATCGCAAGAAGCGACGGCACACCGACATACAACTTCACGGTCGTGATAGATGACGCGCTAATGGGAGTAACAGACGTTATTCGTGGCGACGATCACCTCTCAAATACCCCAAAACAGATCGTTCTTTACGAGGCGCTTGGCTTTAAAACGCCTAAATTTTACCACGTCGCGATGATAAATGGCGAGGACGGCAAAAAGCTTAGCAAAAGACACGGCGCGACTGACGTTATGGAGTATAAAAAGATGGGCTACTTGCCTGAAGCGCTCTTAAATTTTCTCGTTCGTCTTGGTTGGAGCCACGGCGATGATGAGATTTTTACTATCGAGGATATGCTTAAATACTTTAATCCAAACGATATCAACAAAAGCTCAAGCACCTACAACGCCCAAAAGCTTGATTGGCTAAATTCTCACTACATCAAGACCTTGCCTTACGAGAGACTAGCGCACGATATGCTCGAGTTTGGCGTGGATTTTAAGGCTTTGGTAAAAGGCGAGCTGCTGCTAAATTCACTCCGTGAGAGATCAAAAACGCTAATCGAAATGGCAAATAGCGCAAATGCGATAATCAACGCTCCAAAAAGCTATGATGAGAAAGCTTGGGCTAAATTTATAAATGAAAATAGCAAAGAAATTTTGGCGAAATTTGCTCAAATTTTAGACCGCGACCTTGACGCAAAGGGCTACGAGGAGCTAACTAATAAATTTTTAGAACAAAATGGCTTAAAACTAAAAGATCTGGCTCAAGCCTTGAGGATAGCGCTAACTGGCTCAAGCGTGAGCCCAAGTATCTTTGAAGTGCTTGAAGTAGTAGGTAGCAGCGAGATCAAAAACAGAATACAAAATTTATTAAAGGAAGAGAAATGACACATGTAACTAAAGAAGAGGCACTAAACTACCATATAGGCGGTAAGATCGAGATCAGGGTAAAGACACCTTGCGAGACTTCAAGAGACCTTTCAATGGCCTATACACCAGGCGTTGCAGAGCCTTGTAAAGAGATAAATGCAGATACTGAACTAGCTTATAAATATACAAATAAAGCAAATTTAGTAGCTGTTATCACCGATGGCACGGCTGTTCTTGGACTTGGCGACATCGGCGCTATCGCTGGTAAGCCAGTTATGGAGGGCAAGGCGGTGCTATTTAAGAAATTTGCAAACGTTGATGCCTTTGACATCGAGCTAGATGAGCATGATCCTGATAAGATCGTTGAGATTTGCAAGGCTCTTGCTCCGACATTTGGTGGTATAAATTTAGAAGATATCCGCGCTCCAAAGTGCTTTGAGATAGAAAGAAAGCTTCAAGAAGCAGTCGATATCCCTGTAATGCACGACGATCAGCACGGCACAGCGATGATAACAAGCGCTGGCATTATAAATGCGATGGAAATTTCTGGTAAAGATATATCTAAGATAAAGATCGTAGTTAGCGGCGCAGGTGCAGCTGGCATCGCTTGCGCGAAGATGTATAAAGCACTTGGCGCAAAACACATCGTGATGATAGATAGCAAAGGCGTCATCCACTCAAAAAGAACAGACCTAACTCCAGAAAAGGTTGAATTTGCGCTTGAGACCGAGGATAGGACTTTGGCTGATGCGATGAAAGGCGCTGATATGTTTTTAGGTCTTTCTAAGCCTGGCGTTGTGACAAAAGAGATGGTTGCGTCGATGAACAAAGAGCCTATCATCTTCGCTTTGGCAAACCCAGTGCCTGAAATTTTCCCAGAGGACGTCGTAGCTGTAAGAGATGACGTTATGATGGGCACAGGCAGAAGCGACTATCCTAACCAAGTAAATAACGTTTTGGGCTTTCCATTTATCTTTAGAGGTGCGCTTGATGTTAGAGCTAAAAAGATCACTGAAAATATGAAAATGGCAGCAGCTAAAGCGCTTGCACAGCTTGCAAAAGAGCCAGTGCCAGCTGAAGTTTTAAAAGCAAGTGGTGTTAGCGAGCTAAAATTTGGCAAAGAGTACATCATCCCAAAACCATTTGACAAGCGCGTGCTAACAGCGGTCGCTCCAGCAGTTGCAAAAGCTGCAGTTGAAGATGGCGTAGCGAGAGTAAAAGAGTTTGACGTTGAGGCTTACAAAGCCAAACTTGCAAAAGGTTTTTAATTAAATTTAGCCCAAATTTTGGGCTAAATTCTTCTCTTGGCATTTTATAAAAGACAAACCTTGTAAAAACAGTAAATTTAAGGACAAAAAATGCAAAACGTGAAGCTCATCTCACACCCATTGATCGAGCATAAATTAACAATCTTACGTGATAAAAACACCCAGCCTTTTCAGTTTCGCATGCTAGTTGATGAGATCAGTTATCTTATGATCTTTGAGGCGACTAGAAATTTAAAGGTAAAAGATGTCAAAGTCCAAACCCCAGTTGCGCTGGCAGACGCAAAGAGGCTTACTACAAAGGTGATGATATGCCCTATCTTAAGGGCTGCGCTTGGCATGCTTGATAGCGTTTTTACCATCATCCCAGATGCGAGTGTGGGCTTTTTGGGCTTTCAGCGAAACGAGGAGACAGCGCAGGCTGAGTTTTTCTACGCAAAGCTTCCAAAAGACGCAAAAGAGCGCATGGCGATCATCATCGACCCTATGTTTGCAACTGGCGGCACGGCGATAGACGCGGTTAAGCTCTTGCGTGAAAAAGGCGTTAAAGAGATCAAATTTATCTCTATCATCGCTGCACCTGAAGGACTAAAGAGATTTAGCGAAATTTACCCAGACGTCGAGGTCTATACGGCATCGATCGATGAGAAACTAAACGAGAAAAACTATATCGTTCCAGGTCTTGGCGATGCTGGTGATAGAGTTTTTAACACACTTTAAGGGCAAAATTTGAACAAAAGACTTTTTCCAGCCTTAGTTGCCTTTATCATTGCTATCATCATCGGTACCTTCTTTTTTTCAAAAGATGGCGGCGAGGCAAACAAAAACGCTCAAATTTTACTTGAGCAGCTAAACAAAGAGGGGCAAAAGAGCCAGAGTCTTGCAGAAAACGGCTCATACACCTCAAAAGATGAGGTCGCACTTTATATCTATAAATTTAACAAGCTGCCAAAGAATTTCATAACTAAAAAAGAGGCACTTGAACTTGGCTGGGACGCAAAAAGCGGAAATTTATGGCAGGTAAGTGGCGGCAAAAGCATCGGTGGAGATAGATTTTCAAACCGAGAAAAGAGGCTGCCTGAGGCTGATGGTAGAAAGTGGTTTGAGTGCGATGTAAATTATAATGGCGGCAGGCGTGGCGCTGAGAGAATTTTATATTCAAACGACGGACTTATCTACTACACGCCCGATCACTACGAGCATTTTTATCTGCTTTATGAGAAGAGGATGCAATGAAAATCGTGATCTTGGATGCTAAAAAAATGCTCGAAAAAGAGAAGATGCATGAGTATTTTGCAAAGAAATTTGACCTGCCAGAGTACTACGGCAAAAATTTAGACGCGCTCTTTGACTGTCTTTGCGAGATAAATGAGCCAACTCTTATAAAGCTAAAAAACGAAGATGCCTTAGAAACAGGGCTAAAAGAGAGCTTGGTAACGCTATTTTACGACGTTTGTTCGGAAAACGAGATGGTTAAATTTGAGATTATAAAAGATGAAAAATGATATTTGGAAAGATTGATTATCTAAATTTACTCCCATTTCATGTATTTTTAAAGGCAGCTCCACTCAAAACTCAGGTAAAAAAGGCGATCGAGTTTAAAAAAGGCGTGCCAAGTAAGCTAAATAGAGCGCTAAACGCTAGAAAGATCGACGCTGCGGTGATCTCAAGCATAGCAAGTAAAAAGGCAAATTTAAAGAAGCTAAATTTTGGAATAGTCGCCAAAAAAGATGTCAAAAGCGTGCTTGTTCGCAAAAACTCCGCTATGAAATTTGACCCAGCTTCAGCTAGCTCAAACGCCCTAGCAAATATACTTCATCTAAAAGGCGAGGTGATCATAGGCGATAGGGCGCTAAAGGCATACTTAAGCGAGGGTAAAGAGTGCTTTTACGACCTTGGTCAAATTTGGCACGAAAAGACAAATTTGCCATTTGTTTTTGGTAGATTTTCTTACGTAAAAAATGGCTCGTTTTACAAAAGGCTAGTCGCAAAATTTCTACAAAAAAATGTAAAAATCCCAAACTATATCTTGGCCAAGTACGCTAAAAGCCGCGACATAAGCGAGCAAGATATCAAGTGGTATCTCAAATTTATAAGCTACAAAATAGGCCCAAAAGAGCAAAAATCACTCCGCAAATTTTTTAAAGAGTATAGGTTTTTAAGAGAGGCAGTATCGCAAAACTAGATGAATTTAGAGTTTTATATAAATGTTTAAAGTTGTGATGCAAAAAAATCCTCTAAGATAAGACTTTGCTTTATTTTTGACAAAATCACAAAAGCATTTTAGAGGCAAAATTTCATCTTATTTTGATCACGTTTTTATAAGATCTGCTCCGCCAAAGTGGCTTTTTGGAGCAGACCAAAGTGCTTAGCGTGTAAATTTACCTTACGCTCTCCAGCTAAGTTTTTCTCGTTTTGTCTTCATGTCAGTTACGATATTTTCGGCAAGTGCGACGGGATCAAGATTTACTACCATTTTTGAGCCAAGGATCGGCAATGTGCCATTTGCCATAAATTCTTCAACATTTTTTGAGCCTTGAACTGGGGCAAATACGCAGTGGTAAGATGAAATTCCAAGTAGTCTAAAGCCAAGTGCGGCATCTATGCCCTTTTCATTTGACCACTCAGGGCTTGAAAATGCGTATGGCAGGTCTTTGATATTAGTGTCCAAGTTTTGACTAAGCGCATTAAACATCGCTGAAGCCCTAGCATTGTCCAAGCACTCGCCCATGTGCCAGATCGGCGGGATCTTATAAGGGGCTAAAAATTCTCTCAAGCTATCGCCGCAGTATTCAAGCGCATTTGCATTGCAAAGTCCTGTTTTTAGTAGCGGGAAAGAGGCACAGCCGTTTGTCATGATTAAGACATTGTTTTTTAGAAGTGTTCTAGCTACGTTTACGACAGCTTTTTCATAAACTACACGTGGATTTGAGCAGCCGACTAAATTTACAAGTCCAAGTATCTTGCCCTCTTTTATCGCATCAGCGATAACCTGTGTTGAGCCAAAAATTTTATTTACATTTTCTAGTGAAAAGCCCATTTTAGCTTCGACTTCGTATTGCGGGATATGCACTGGTATGCCTTTTCTAGCTTCATGGCTCTCAAGTGCTCTATATAAAATTTTCTCTGCGATCTCGTGAATTTCACTCATATTTGAGTGATGATGATCAAAGCCGATGTGCTCAGCCCCAGGAAGCCTTGCAGAGTCGCTTGTAGTGATGACTGTCGTTTTAAAGCACCTTGCTACCTCCATAACGGTAGGATAGACATCTTGCACGTCAGCTAGCCAAAGATCAAGCGCTCCTGTGCCAACGACAAGCTCTGCGCCAACTGCGTTTGAAAGTGGTATAACGCCGTCATAGCGATACATAGCCGAAAGTCCGTTACAGCAAACTCCATAAAACTGAATACCTAGCGCACCTTTTTCTTTGGCTAAATTTTGAAATTTCTCGCTCTTGCCAAGCTTAACGACAACACTTACTAAAAGTGGAGAGTGTCCGTGAAGCGCGATATTTACGTAGCCTTTTTTGATAGCGCCTAAATTTATCTTAGAGTCATTTAACTTTGGCAGACCAAATAGACAATCCATCGCAATAGACGTGCCAAGCGTGCTTGACCAAGCGTAAGCTAGACCTGTGCGGAAAAACTGCTTCATTACATTTCGCCAGTCGCCATCTGTGCCTGTGCTTGTTCTATGAAGGCTCTCTGTAACCTCGTGATAGACGCCTATTGGCAAGATATCAAGCTTTTTCCACACCTCTTGACGCTCTTTTGGAGCAAAGGTCTTTATGGCTTTGTGCTCTTGTGGCAAGGTGCGAGATAGATCTTCAAGTAAGATATCAGCGATCTGTGAGGCAAGCTCGTTTATGCTTTTGCTCTCATCAAGCCCAAAAGCTTTTGCAACTGCACGCACTTTCTCTTCGCCTTCTATTGGGATATTTAGCTTGCCAGTTGCTGCGTTTTTAAGAGCTAGCATGTTTTCTCTGCCTCTTGCGCCGTGAGCCGCAGCACCGCCAGCTACGTGACGGAGTAAATTTCTAGCCACGATGACGTCTGCATCAGCGCCGCACACGCCACGAGTTGCCTTTGATGTTATCTTACATGGTCCCATAAAGCAGATCTTACAGCAAATTCCAGCCATGCCAAATGTGCATTGTGGCTTTTGCTTGTCAAATCTATCAAAAACAGTCTCGATCCCCATATCTTGCATTTTTAGGAGCATTTCGCTAACGGCTGGATCAGGTGTTTCTTCTATTACTTTTTGCTTATTTGGAAAGGTTTTTTTATAAAGTGAGATAGCATTTGAGTAGTCTGTAAATTCTGCCTCGTCTTTGTAGTCATAAAAGCCTTTTTCATTTGGCTTAGCCTCTTTATCAAGTCCGTATTTCTGGATCTTGATGCCTAAAATTTCGTCGTTTGTTTGCATTTTTGCTCCTTATGCAAGTAAATTTTATCTTTTGGATAAGTCTTGGATTATATCATCAAAAATTTTCACAGAGATTGATTT
>NZ_POYR01000044.1:0-5710 GCF_002912425.1 Campylobacter concisus | reverse complement strand
CTATAAGTTGGCTTGAGATATTGCTATTGTTATATGCTTCAGCCTCTCTTCTGTTTAAGGTGTTTTCATTTACCTTATCAAATACTGCCTTAAAAGAGAGAGTTACCTTTTTCATATACTCTTCTTCACTTTTTTTGATCTTCTCCATATCATTTGGCTGCTTAGCATAAGCATTTACGTGAGAGAAATTTGTCTTAAATAACTCTTCGTATTTGGTGTAGTTGTCAAGATAGTTGGTGTCATCTTGATAGGCGATCTCTTTAAATTCTTCTCTCTTTTGCTCTATGTTGTCTATATATTTTTTATCTATCCTTGCAAATGGGGATAAATTTAAAACAAGAGTTGATTTATTGTTTTCCTTATTGATGTTTATGCTGTACTGGCTGTAATCCTTAATAGGACTTAGGGTTTTTATGTCGGTGAATTTTTGCTTTACTAGGTTGGATTTGTTGGGTCTATTTAGCTCGTCTTCTATCACTTGATCTAGGCATTTACTTATTACTTCTTCTCTTAGCCCTGCACTTGATCTAAAAGGTGAGTTTGATAGCACAACATAGTTTTTATTTAAATTTGAAAAATCTTTGCTGTTCATCTCATCGTTTGCAGAGGTGCCATTTTTATCGGACTTGTTAGCTATTAGATTGGCTAGTTTTATAGAGTTGAAATTTGAAGCACAGATAAAATTTAAATTCGCATTTAGTCCTTTTATTTGATCCTTTAGTCTTTTAAAGAGCGTATCATCACTAGAGCCAAAGCCTAAGTTTTTATTTACTATATCATAAGAGCAGACATCCTTAGTGTGATCAAATACCGATAGATCATCTAAATGACCAAATACACTATACCCCTCATCTGCGTTGCAATTAACCTCATTTAGGTTATTATCGTCTCTAAAGTAGATATAGTCTAAGTTTAGGTGGGTAAAGTCTATAAAAAAGCCAGAGTTAGAAGATTTATCTTGTTTAAATACTAATACATTGCAACTTGAGTTTATATTTAGGGTATTTATAATAGAAGCAAATCTAGATGTGAAAAAACTAAGGATAGGTAAGGTTACGCCATAAAGAGATCTATTACTTTGATGCTCAACCATTTTGTAGGTTAATTTACTAAGCTCATAGAATAAAAAGCATCCGTTTGCTTTTTTGAGTGCAGCCTTTGGGTCACTTAGATCAACTATGCTTAGTATAAAAAGAAATATTTGCTTTAGTAAAAACTCTCCACTTTCTTTATTTAACTCGCTTAAATTCTTATCTAACTCTCTAAAACACTCTTCAATGCTTTTTTCAAATTTAGCTCCATCTAGCCCCTCGCTAGATATCAAAGAGCTAGCATCGCTTAGTAGATCATTTTTTAAGGTATTTAGGCACTCTTTTACGATATCTTTGGCGTCATCATAGTTGGATACTATGACCTCAAACATATCATAAAAGCTTATAGCTTCTGTCTTTGTTTCACCCATGCTTTTTAGCAAATTTCTCTCGTGCTCATCTTGAGCAGCTTCAAGTTCAGCTTCATATCTTGCTTTACTTTTTATGGGGCTTATCTTCTCTTTTAAATTTGCAAAAAACTTGTCAACTGCACTCTTTTTATGGACAATCTTTACTGGTATATCTCTATATTCAAATTCTCTTATTCTATTTAGCTTACTATCAGTAAAGCTATCTTTATCTATATAAAAGTCAGATACGATCGACACATCTTTTTTATCTCTCTTCTTAGAAAATATTAGATTAAATATGATCTCATTAGCTATGCCGTTAGAGTACGATGTGAGTGAATTCAAGCTAGACGTATAAAGCGTTACGCTCTTTGCATCAGCCATATACTCTTTTATCTTTTTTAACGTCTCTTCGCAAGAGTAGGTTATTTTTATTTCGTTGTTTTGCATATTAAGCCACCACTACTGTTTTTGATATTTTATTGTGATTGTATTTATAATATTATTAATTTATTATTGCTATTTAAAAGTGAAAAATGCTTGACATGACACTTGATAGATAGTTTAGCTATGCAACAGAGAAAAATGATAAGCGTTAGAAAACTAGAGAGTGTAACTCTTTGGTATTTTAAAATAAATACTGCATGCTTGTTACTTGAGCTTTTCTTTTAGCTTGCCAAGTTAGTTAGATAAAGCCATCTAAATTACTAACACAATTATGCTATAATCATGTCATATTATTAAAAGGAAATAGCATATGCCACAAATAGTACCAATAAAAGAGCTTAGAAACACAAATGAAATTTCACAGCTATGCAATAGCAAGGATGAACCAGTATTTGTAACTAAAAATGGTTATGGAGACTTGGTTGTGATGAGCATAAAGACATACGATAAGCTAGTAGCCACAGCCGATATAGATAGCGCCATCGCATCATCTGAAGCTAAGATAACAGCAGATACAAAGATGCTAGAAGCAAAAGACGTTTTTGCTAGTTTAAAAGATAAATATCTTGAGTAAGTATAAAGTCCTTGTTTCACCACAAGCTTATGAAGAGCTTGAAGCAATATATAAATATATCGCACTATCTTTGCTCTCGTCAGGTGCTGCAAACTCTACACTAGAGGCTATCAAAAACACTATCCTTAGTCTAGATGAGATGCCAAATCGTGGTGCTATTAGAAAAGTTGGCAGATATGCCAATATGGGCTATAGACAGCTATTTGTTAAAAACTACACAGTGATTTATAGGGTCAATGAAAAAAATAAGGCTGTTATAATCATCACTATTAGATATACACCAAGCGCTTTTTAGACATACAACTTCAATAATATCTTTCTAAAAATAAATATCCACCTATCCTAATACTCTCTCATCTGCGAAAATATACATAACATCACATACTATACGTTACGTCACCTACTGCATGTTACATCATGTACTATACATTACATCAAGTGCTGCATGTGACATCACATACTGAATGTTACATAAAGTACTGCACATTACATCACATGCAGTATGTTACATTATGAATTTATTTGTTATAATCCAAGAAAATTTAATGCCAGTTTCTAGCATATTTATCAACATTTTTAGTATGTTGATAAACTTACTTAGCAAGCTCGGACCGAGCTTGCTGTAAGGTCTTAGCCAGACGGGCGAAATTTTTATTTAGAAAGAACAACTTAAACAAAACTTTATCCATTAAAGATTACTTTTGTCGATAAAATGTCTAAGTTTTTGCTTAAGGCATTTACTTCTATTGTTTAAGAATTTCCAAAGATAACTGATACATATGCACTCAATAAAGTTGATATGAGCTACTAATAGCAAACCATTAAAATTTATTTTTAACAAATCTATACCTAGGCATAGTTTTAAACTATATAAGCTAAAACAAAACTTCGTTGAAAAATTTAAAACATTAAAAGTATAAAAGGAGCATAAGAAGCACGATGCCACAAAATATTATGTGGCATCGCTAGTAGCTATGGTTTTTGAACTATCGTATCACTCTCCGCTCATTATAAAAGCAGCCCAGTAAAACGGATGTTTACCTTCCTTTATCATCTTGATCTTTGCATTTCTTAGAACTTCGTTAAATTTCTTCTCATTGCCTTTAGTGTCGGTATAAAATTCTTTCATTAGCTCCACCGTGCTATTATCATCTACAGACCACAGGCTCATTAGCACATTTTTAGAGCCAGCTTGTATAAATGTCTTAGGCAAACTTGCCACAGAGCTCGTGTCTTTAACATCTACTAGGCCTGTTTCGCATGCAGATAGCACAACCAGATCGGTTCCATCTAGGCTTAGTCCAGATAGCTTAAGCGCATTTACAAGACCCTCGCCAGTTTGTTGTTTTATACCTATATTTGCACCGCTAAGCGCAACTCCTGATTTTAACATAGGGTTTGTTATGTTCTCATCACTTATGAAGTATCCATGTGTGGTTATATGTAGGATCTTTGGAGACTTTACCGCCAGTATATTTTCTTCATTTGCATTTTCTCTAGAGAAAAGTTTTACGCCATTAAACGAGCTTTGTAAAACCTCTTCTTCTTTCTTAAAGCCTCTTAGCCTTTTAAATGTCCCCATATTTTTTATAGATCTGGTTTGCACGGCTTTATTTACGTTTGGCGTATCTGCAACCATTTCCATACTCTTTCCACTTTTGCTCTCATAGTTTGGATCACTAAACATAGTGATATCTTTGCCTTCATCTTTGATATTAAATTTATGTGTTCTTATAAATTCTTTAGCTGAAGGCGTATAGCGTATCTGCTTGCTCTCTATGAGATATTTATCGCCATCCATAAGTGTTTCAAAAGGTAGTAGCCTCAAAGCTCCATCTGTAGATATAATAAGAGAGTTAAATTTATCTATCCTATCTCCTATGCCATTTGTTATAACGATGTTATATAGCTCTTTTAGAGCTTTGCTTGAGTTTGCGTCTGTGGCATTTATGATCTTATCTATGTCAGCCCTAAATTCTTTTATGGTTGTATTTACTGTGTCACTATCTTTATTGCTAAGTTTTTCAAACTTCACTTCGCCACTTTTATCCACGCTAAAGATATAGTAGTTTTTACCATAATATCCTATATCTACAAAGAGTTCATTTGGTTTTAAAAGGCTTGTGAGATCACTTAGTTTTAGATCCTTTATGCCAAGCTCTTGTTTAAATTTAGGCGATATCTTAGCTATCTCTATCTCTACTTTTTCTATATCTTCGCCCAGTGCTTTTAGCTTTTCTTGGTAGCTTTTTGCCTCTTCTGGATTAGGAGTAGTGCCTGCTAGCTTAGCATATGCTCTTTTAAGGGAGTCTAGGTTATCTATCTTAGAGATCAGGTTCTTATCTTGTGAGATATTTTTTAGCATAGCTATAGTGTTTTCATCATCGAGAAGTATGCCCTTATCATTTATAAATATCTCATAAATTTCTTGACTTAGAGTCTCTTTGCCATCAACGGTTTGTTGGTATGAGTAGCCATTTGTTAAAAGGTTTGGTAAAAAGTCATTCTTAGCTTCTAAAAATTTCTTTTTTTGCTCATTGCTTAAGATTTCAAAATTTTTATCTCTGTTTAGTTTGAACGCATAGTATGCTTTTTTAGAGTAGCTATATGCTTTAGGATAATCTCCCATTTTATTATAAACAGAGCCTATATTAATATAGCTAGATGCAGTATTAGGATGGCCTTTGCTTAGAACTTTCTCTATTATAACTAAGGCTTTTGTATAAAACTCTAAGGCTTTAGGATAATCTCCCATTTTATTATAAACAGAGCCTATATTATTATAGCTAGTAGCAGTATTAGGGTGTTCTTTGCCTAAAACTTTCTCTCTTATATTTAAAGCTTTTGTATAAAACTCTAAGGCTTTAGGATAATCACCCATATCGCTATAAACATAGCCTATATTGTTATAGTTGCTAGCAGTATCAGGGTGTTCCTTGCCTAAAACTTTTTCGTTTATATTTAAAGCTTTTGTATAAAACTCTAAGGCTTTAGGATAATCTCCCATTTTATTATAAACAGATCCTATATTAATATAACTGAGAGCAGTAGCAGGATGATCCTTGCCTAAAACTTTTTCGTTTATATTTAAAGCTTTTGTATAAAACTCTAAGGCTTTAGGATAATCACCCATGCTACTATAGACATATCCTATATTATTATAGCTACTAGCAGTGTCAGGATGATCTTTGCCTAAAACTTTCTCTCTTATATTTAAAGCTTTTGTATAAAACTCTAAGGCCTTAGGA
>NZ_POYR01000043.1:0-447 GCF_002912425.1 Campylobacter concisus | reverse complement strand
ATATAAGATAATATCTTTGTAAGAATTTCGCTCTCTTTTAATTTTAATAGAACACAAGATTTTGCATTAGCTATTTCTTTAACAATATCAAATTCGCCATAGTCATATTTTTTATCAAAAAATTTCAAATTAAGCTTGTGTATTATTTCATCATTTTCATTATCCATTGCTGCTATAACAGCAATTGCCCTAAAATCATTATCTATATTACCGAATATATCTATTTTTAAACAATCTCCATTATATTTTGAATAAATAAATTCTTTTAAACTATCATAGATTATGGAACTAGAAGCATAAGTTAATTCAGTTTTTTTCAAATTAGAATTTTTTAAAATTACTTCACTCATTTTAAATCCTTAATTTTATTTGCGTAGTCTAATGCTTTTTTAGTAGCTTCTTGTATTTTTGAATTTTTAGATATGCTACTTGATAACTGACTTCCAC
>NZ_POYR01000042.1:0-14435 GCF_002912425.1 Campylobacter concisus | reverse complement strand
TCACGGGTAGCGCGACACCCGGTATCTCACCGGTCTAATTCGTCGGCAGCGTCAGTGGTGTATAAGAGACAACTATATCATTTTGGAAATTTTAACGTAAAGGAAAATGATGAAGAAATTTGCATTTTTAGCTCTTAGTCTTTGTGCGACCTTGGCGCTTGCGGCCGATATGAAGGTCTATAAAAGCCCAACTTGCGGTTGTTGTGGCAACTGGGCCAATGCTATGCAAAAGGCTGGCTTTAGCGAAGAGACCATAAAAGTAGATGACATGGTCAAGGTCAAAAAAGAATTTCACGTGCCACTAGAGCTTTCAAGCTGCCACACAGCTATCGTTGATGGCTATGTTATCGAGGGTCACGTGCCAGCAGATGAGGTCAAGCGCCTGCTTGAGCTTAAACCAAAAGATGTCGTTGGTATCGCAGTGCCTGGCATGCCTATGGAGAGTCAGGGCATGGAGCAAGGCGGCAAAGCCGAGCAATACGACGTCATACTCTTTAAAAAAGATGGCTCGCAAGAGGTCTTTGCTACTTACATCGGCTCTAAAAAGCTAAAATAACTTCAAATTTAGACTTAGCTCGTCTTTTGATGGGCTAAGTTAAAAAGAAATTCCCTTGCTAATGGCGATGATGCAGAGCAAAAAGGCTATTGGCACATAGATAAATTTACCCACAAAATACCAAAATGAGCCGTAAGTTTTATTTGCTCCTGAATTTACCTCGTCTAAAATTTCTTCTTTTTTAATGATCCAAAACCAAGATATTGCGCCGATGACTGCGCCGATTGGGATAATGTAGATAGAGACAAAGTCCATCCAAGGCCCCCAGCTACTAATAGGCTCCATAAATGCTCCAACCCCAAAGCAAACTACGCAAAGTAGAGCAAGCACCCAAAATCTGCTAAGGCGCGGGAATTTATGCATAAGCGACTCAGCCACGACCTCAAACATATTTTGAAGTGAGGTGATACCGCCAAAGATGACCGCGGTAAATAGTATGATCGCAAAAATTTGACCGCCGATCATATTTTGTAAAATTTTAGGAAGCGTTACGAAAAGTAGCTTTGGACCCTCAGCTGGATCCATAGCGTAGGCAAAGACCGCTGGGATCATAACAAGCGCTGCTACAAGCGCTGCAAGCGTATCAAAAAATGCCGTAGTTTTGGCGCTTTCTACGATGTCTTCATCTTTTGAAAGATATGCTCCATAAACTATCATGCCAGAACCCGTGATAGAGAGCGAGAAAAAGGCTTGACCCATCGCAGTGACCCATACCATCGGATCTTCAAGCTTGCTAAAGTCAGGGATAAATAGAAATTTATATCCCTCAAGTGCGTTTGGCAGCATCGCGACATTTATAGCCAAAATGGCAAATAACACGAAAAATAGCGGCATCATTATTTTATTGGTCTTTTCTATACTTTTTGCTCCAAAAAATAGCGTAAGAAGCGTGCCAATAATGACTATGAAGTGATATGGCAGGACTGAGTACTCATGAAGCGCAAATGAGTTAAACCAAACATTTGTATCAACGCTCATAAATGAGCCAGTAAGCGCCTGGGTAAGGGCTTTTAGCACGTAAGCGATGATGACAGCGTAGCCGATGGCTATGCAAAGTGAGCCAGCAAGTGGAAGCCAGCCGACGATACTGCCGATGACGCCTAAATTTCTACTTTGCCAAGCAAATTTATATGATCCTAGCGTGCCAGTCTTTGCTCGTCTGCCGATCGCATACTCTGCGCTTAAGCCAACGTAAGAAAAAAGTGCCACAAAAAAGATGTAGATGAGTAAAAACGCTCCACCACCATTTGTGCCAAGCTTATAAGGAAAGCCCCAAACATTTGCCATACCAACGGCTGAACCAACTGAGGCTAGTATAAACGCCCAGCGTGATGAAAAATTCTTTTTACTCATTATCAAATCCATAAATTTAGTGATAAAAATAATGTTACCAAAATATGATTTAAGAACTTTTTATATCTTTTAAATTTAAAAAAGGTTGTTACTTTTGGGCGTGGCTAATTTGACCGCTAAATATAAATTCGCTATAATCAGCCAAAATTTTTAACTCTTAAGGATCATAATTGTACCCCAGTAGCGATAACTCGCTTTTAATGGTAATACTTGCCATTATATTCATTTTACTAAACGCATTTTTTGTTTTGTCGGAATTTTCCCTTGTCAAGGTTCGCAAGTCTAGGCTTGAAGAGCTTATCAAAGAGAAAAAGCCAAACGCCCAGCTTGCTTTTGAGATGTCAAACAAGCTTGATACCTATCTTAGCGCCACTCAGCTTGGCATCACGCTAAGCTCACTCGCCCTTGGTTGGATCGGTGAGCCAGCAGTCGCAAGGCTCATAGAAGCCCCACTTAAAAATGTTTTTAATCTTAGCGATATCTTAGTTCATACAGTCGGCTTTGCGATCGCATTTACTCTTATCACGCTACTTCACGTCGTTATGGGCGAGCTTGTTCCAAAGTCAGTCGCCATAGCCAAATCAGAATCAGCAGTGCTTAAAATCGCTCGTCCGCTTCACTTTTTCTGGATACTTTTTTCGCCTATCATAAAGCTTTTTGATATCCTAGCTACATCTGGACTTAAAATTTTAGGCATCCAGCCAGCAAAAGAGAATGAGCTAGCACACTCTGAAGAGGAGATCAAGATCATCGTTGGCGAGAGCTTAAAGGGCGGTGTGCTTGATAGTTTTGAGACTGAGCTTATCAAAAATGCAGTTGATTTTAGTGATACGGTCGCAAAAGAGATCATGACGCCAAGACGCGACATGATCTGCATAAATAAACAAAAGAGCTTTGAAGAGAATTTACAAGTCGTTTTTGAGTCAAAATATACTCGCTATCCTTATATAGACGGCTCAAAAGATATCATTTTAGGCATGATACACATTAGAGATATCTTGCAGCTACACTTTAGCGAGGATAAAGAGAAGAGCTTTGACGCGATCGTGCGTAAATTTGTCATCGTGCCTGAGAGCCTTTCTATCTCAAAAGTGCTTGTGATGATGAACAAAGAGCAAATTTCAGCTGCGCTTGTCGTCGATGAGTACGGTGGCACGGCAGGACTTCTTACGATGGAAGATATCATGGAAGAGGTTCTTGGCGACTTTAACGACGAGCACGATGAGGTCGATCAACACTATAAAAAGATAAATGAAAACATCTATGAATTTCAAGGCAGATACGACTTAGAGAGCGTTGAAGAGGTCCTTGGCATAAGCTTTGATGAAGAGACCGATCAAGTAACGATCGGCGGATATGTCTTTAATCTCATCGGTCGTTTGCCAGTAGTTGGCGACAAGATCGAGGATGAAAACTGCTACTACGAGGTGAGAAAGATGGATGGAGCTAGCATCTCACGCGTAAAAGTTAGAAAAAAGATAAAAGAAGAAGAGGAGCCTGCTCAGGCTTAGTTTATAAATTTAATGGCTTTTTTGGCCATTAAATTTAAACTCGCAAAATCATAAAAAATAGAGCAAATTTAAGTGGCATTGCACTTTTTAAAGGCTATAAGCCCTTAAATTTAACTTTTAAAACCGCAAAATTTAAAGCGACACCACCTTTTTCGTAAATTTGGTTATAAATTTTAAAAATGGCTTGCGAGTTTTAAAATTTATCATCTGCTTGCAAAAGTAGTCATTTGAGCGATCTTGTTTGTGATATTTAAATTTACTAAAGCTAGTTAGCCTTGGCGGGGAGATATGATGTCACGAAATTTCGTCATAAATTTCTCTATTACGATCATCTAGGCTGCAACAAGAGAGCTAAATTTCTTTTGTTAAACCTTAAACAACGCCTCTTAATAGCTCTTTTATAGTCTAGTTTTTATCTTGATAAAAGCGTGCTAGATCTTTGCCGTGCTTTAATGCTAGCTCGTAGTACGGCGTGTCTGGGTCCTCGCCTATCATCTCGTAGAGCTTTTTACGAAGCTCTGGTAGGAGGCGAAGATCGCTATAATCTATCCTCTCTTTATATGCTGGCAAGCCTTGTAAAAGCAGGGCATTTGAGTAGTTTATGCCGCCAGTTTTGCTGCCAGTAATGTTAAATTCATTCTCATATTGCGCGCGAGTTAAGCCAGTTGGTATGCTAAGCTCTCCTCGTTGTAGGCAAATTTTGTCATTGCTACTGATGATATACTCTGGAAATTCTAACTCTTGGTAGTTGATATCTTCGTGATCATAATAGACCCACTTTATAGCGTCTTTATTTTTGCGGTTGAAACTGCTTTTGTAGATGAAGCTTCCCGGGATGATAAATTCACGGCTTTTTAGCGCTGGCGTATCTGCTATATCTTTATAAATAGCAACCAAGTAGCAGTCACTAAAAAAATCAAACGGCCAAAGAAGCCCCTCGTTTGCTCGCTTTACAAGGCGGTTTTTAATATCAACTAAGATTTTGCCAAAGAAATATCTTTTGTAGTAATCATTATAGACGTAAAATATGTCGCCTTCTTTGAGCTTTGTCTTATCTGGCATTTTATAAATTTAGCTCTTCCAGATGTTTTTGTTTAGCTCCAGATCGTGCACGATCTCTACAAAGTCGCTAACTCCTGCGATGTAGTTTTGCACACTCTCGTTGCTGTTTATCGGCTTTTTAAGATCAGGCTCAAAGCTATCTTTTCTAAGATCGATCGCGATGAAAATTTCATTTTTTAAAAATGCCGCCGAAAGCGGAGCGTTAAATTTAGTCCTTAATCTAGTTAAATTTTCCATCAGCTTTGGCGTCAGAGCGTATCTTGCAGCGATCTGATCGGTCGCGTAGGTTTTAAAAAGCTCGTTAAATTTAGGATTATCCATCGTCGCTTGCTCGCCATCGCTTCTTAGATCAGAAGTTCGCTTTTTATCGCAGACGTAGATCGTAGCGTTTAGCTCTTTTTTAAACTCAGCCTTTAGCAAGATGCCTTGAAATTTCACCGTTGTAGAGGTGCTTTTTTCGCCTTTTACTTCTTTTGCCGCATAAAAATCGCAAAGCTTAAACTGCGTGTTATCGATCTGTCCGTAGATCATATCTTCTGCGTAGTGTCTATTGACATCAGCGTCATAAATTTTTAAAAAGTCATCCAAACTTAGCCCACCATTTGCGCTGAAATTTAGACCATAGTTTTTTACGATGACGCCAACTACTTTTTGTTTAAATTTTGCTACAAGTTCGTTTTTTAGCCCATTTATCGTCTTGCCAAGATAAAAAACTCCGCCGATTAACAAAAAGAAAAATAAATTTCCAAGGTGCAGTGACGCCAAAAAACCAGTTGCAACTATGATGCCAAGAAAGCCATAAGCGATCATTTTAAAGGCTTTTTGCCCCATGGCAAGGCGCTCTTTTTCAAGCTCGTCAAGGTCGCTTAGATCGATGCCTTTTAGTTCGTCTGCTTGCATTTTTTATGCCTTATTTTTTAAAAAGATCACCGACGTTTGGAGCAACTGCTTCATTTTCAGGGATGTCAAAAAATACATCTTTGTGAAAGCCAAACATTGAAGCTACGATGTTTGAAGGAAACATCTGTGTGGCGTTATTGTAAATTTCAACGGCTGAGTTGTAGGCACGGCGCGCAGCTGAAATTTGCTCTTCAACCTCGTTTAAAGTGCTTTGAATTTGAAGTAAATTTTGATTTGCTTTTAGATCAGGGTAGTTTTCTACGCTCACTCTTAAACCATTTAGCAAGCCTGAAATTTTGTTATTTAGCTCAAATTTCTCCTCATTTGTTGATGCGCTTCTAGCACTCTCTCTAAGGGCAGTGATGTTTTCTAGCAAGCTTTTTTCGTGCACCATGTATTCTTTTGCAGTGGCTACTAAATTTGGTATGAGGTCATATCTTCTTTTTAGCTGCGCGTCGATGCCAGCCTCCACGCTTTTTACTTGGTTTTGCTTTGCAACAAGTGAGTTGTAAAGGCTGATGAAAAAGACAAAAATGACTGCGATAACAAGTATCACGATGACTAACGAATTCATAACTTTTCCTTTGAAATTTAAGTTTGTTGTAGTTTATCCAAAGTTGCTTAAGAGTATTTAAACACCGATGGTGGGTGGTTAAATTTAATATTATAATTTAATCTTAAATTTTACATATAATTTATATAATTAAAAATTGTTTTTTACGAGGAGGATAAATGAGAACGGTAAACGTAAAAGATATAAAAGAGACTGTTGCAAAGCTTTGCAAACAAGCCTGTTACGTCGTTACACCAGATCTAAAGGCTGCTTTTACAAAAGCTCAAACCACTGAGAGCTCATCTCTAGGTAAAGATATCTTGGGCAAAATTTTGCAAAATGCCAAGCTAGCAGAAGAGGGCGTTGCACCTATTTGCCAAGATACAGGTATGACGGTTGTCTTTGTAGAGATCGGCCAGGACGTGCATATCGAGGGCGGATATATTGAAGATGCGATCAATGAGGGCGTTGCGAAGGGCTACACTGAGGGCTATCTTAGAAAATCAGTCGTTGCTGAGCCGCTTTTTGAGAGAAAAAACACTACAAACAACACCCCAGCCGTCATCCACACTAGGATCGTCCCAGGCGATAAGCTAAAGATAAAAGTCGCTCCAAAGGGCTTTGGTAGTGAGAACAAATCAATACTAAAAATGCTTGTGCCAGCTGATGGCATAGAGGGCGTTAAAAAGGTATTTTTAGAGGCTGTAAAATACGCTGGACCAAACGCTTGCCCTCCAATGACGATAGGCGTTGGCATAGGTGGCACTATGGATAAAGCAGCACTTCTAGCTAAACAAGCTGCAGTTCGTCCAGTAGATAGCAAAAACGCCGATGCAAGATATGCAAAACTTGAAGATGAGCTTCTTGAGCTTGCTAGTAAAACAGGCGTCGGTCCTCAAGGACTTGGCGGCGATACAACTGCTATAAAAGTAAATGTCGAGTGGTATCCAACTCACATCGCAGGCCTACCAGTAGCCATAAACATCAACTGCCACGCTGCACGCCACGCAGACGCCGAGCTTTAAGGAGATAACATGTCAGAAGTAAAAAAAATAACAGCACCATTTGATAAAGAGGTGGTAAAGAGCCTAAAAGCAGGCGACAATGTCCTAATCTCAGGCACTATTATCGCAGCTCGTGATGCCGCTCACAAGGCGCTAACAGAGGCTCTAGCACGTGGCGAGAAGTTGCCAGTTGAGCTAAAGGGCGAGACTATCTACTACGTCGGACCAACTCCAGCCAAGCCAAACCAAGCTATCGGCGCAGCAGGCCCAACAACAAGCGGCAGAATGGACAAATACACACCAACTATGATAAATGAAGTTGGTATAAATGGCATGATCGGTAAAGGCTACCGAAACGACGCCGTAGTCGAGGCTATGAAAAAATCATGCTGTGTTTATATGGTCGCTATCGGTGGTATCGGAGCGGTCATTAGCCAAAGTATCAAAAAATACGAAGTCTTGGCATATCCAGAGCTAGGACCAGAGGCAGTTGCAAGACTCACAGTAGAGGACTTCCCAGCGATAGTCGCTATCGACTGCGAGGGCAATAACTTCTACGAAGTCGGTCAAGCACCTTATAAAAAAATATAAATTTGATCCGCTAGCAGCCTAAGCTAGCGGAATTTCTCCCAAAATGAAAACTTTTTGCAACGATCAAGCAAAGCCACTACTTAAATTTTTTACGAGCACCAAAAGTGAAATTAGAAATTTAAAGCTAAAGCAAATTTTAAACGAGGGCTTTATCTCAAAGCCACAAGGGATATTTTTAAAAGCTGCCATAAGAAAAAGGCAGAAATTTGAAGAAAATAAGACGCAAAATGAGTGGTCGCTAAATGAGATAGTGGTCTTTGAAAGCGAGTATGAGAGCCCTGAAGAGTATTTTAGTGATGTGGGGTCGTTTGTTGTGAAATTAGCTGATAAATTTAGAACAAGTGGCATTAGCGAGGAGTTGGTCTTTGCTGTTTCGTTTCAAGCGTTGCAGTTTATCACGCTGAGTAGCGAAGAGTTTAAATTTATATATGAAGACTACGATGAGAGCACAAACTCCGCTCACATTAAAATTTACGCCAAAAGAGAAAACGACGAAATTTTACTATATAAAGATAGGATAGGGGGCTACAAAACCGAGGCGCTAATCGTTTACGAGATGGCTAGTAGTAGCCAAGACACATAGTCTCGGTCAGTTTTATGCGCTTTTCAAAGGGCGCTGGCGAGAAAAATTTGCACTTTTCGATGTAAATCCTATACGAGTAGTTAAGCTCGAAATCATCATAAAATTTCTTTAAATTTAAAAATTTGATACCGCAAATTTCATGAAATTCAAAAAGCTCATAAATTTTAGAGCCATTTTTGGCGACAAGGTGCGAAGGGGCAAGCGAGGTAAATGAGCAAAAGACGCCAGTTGGCACAAGACCATTTAATGGCGTGCAAGCCTCTAGTGCGCTTTTAAATTTCTCTGGGACGCTCTTTTTTCTAAGAAAAACGATGCGTGAGTTTTCAAATTTGGCGCTGATAGCATGTTTCCAAAAAAGATAGGCATTTGATGAGATGCCGGCGTTTTTGGCAAGCTGAGCACCAAGCACGTAGTCATCTAAAAATTCGTTTGGTGCAAGGGTTATTTGCATCTTTGTCCTTTTGAAATTTTGCTCATTATAGCCTTTGGTGCCTAAAAATTTAGAAATTTATAGTAGGATTTTGCCAAATTTCAAAGGAGAAGATATGAAAAAACAAATTTCAACAAAGAACGCCCCACAAGCGATCGGACCATATTCTCAGGCGATTAGCGCGAATGGATTTTTATTTATTTCAGGGCAGCTTGGCGTTACACCAGCGGGTGAGTTTGCAGGTAGTAGCGTAGAGGCTCAAGCGCATCAGTCACTTACAAATTTACAAAACATTTTGGCTGAGGCTGGACTTAGTTTTGATAATGTCGTAAAGACTACGATCTTTTTAGCAGATATGGCAGATTTTGCTAAAGTAAATGTCACATACGCTAAATTTTTCAAAGAGCCATATCCAGCTAGAAGCACGGTAGCTGTGAAGACTTTGCCAAAAGATGCACTTGTAGAAATTGAGGTTATCGCAGCACAATAATGTCACAACTGTACCCAAGTACAATATACAAAGAGGATTAAAATGTCTTAAAATTACATAAAATTTATTTTACGATAAGGATAGACATGCAAACTCAAGTAGGAGTAATCAAACAAATCTCAGGCTTAGTAGTAGCTGTAGATCAAAATGGCGTTAGCCGCGTTTTAAAAGTTGGTGACGCTTTATATCTTGGGGAGGTTATAAAGACCTCTTTGGCTTCTTCTAAAGCCGTAGTTTCAATGGACAATGGCAAAGACGTCACCATCTTGGGTGATGAGTCGTTAAAGCTTGACGAAAATGTAGCCGCAGGAGAAAAACCAAATACCGTAGCAGATGTTAGTGACTTGCAAAAAGCGTTGTTAAACGGCGAGGATCTAACAAAACTAGAGGAGACTGCCGCTGGTGGTAACGCAGCCGCAGCTGGTGGTAGAGATGGCGTTAGCCTTGGTGCAGCGTCGTTTGATGAGGGCGGTCACTACTCAAATATCAATGAAAATTTCCGCTCTATAGGCGACCTAAACAGCGCAAGAGGTGCTGAGAGGATAGGCGGCGTAAGCGGCGCAGCCGATAATGCTGGTGGTGACGCTGGTTTTGTAGATACTACTACCCCAACAGTAACTCTAGATCCAATTAACAACACTTCAACAGTAGTAACTGGTAAGGTTCCAAATCCAGATCCAAATACCACTGTAGATGTTAAATTCCCTAATGGTAGTGTAGTTAATGTCCCAGTAAATCCTGATGGTACATTTAGTGTTCCTACACCAAATAATGAACCACTAAAACCAGGTACTGAGGTAAAAGTTACTCCAAAAGATGATGCAGGCAATGGTACTCCAGCTACTACTCCAGTATCAGACGTAACTACCCCAACAGTAACTCTAGATCCAATTAACAACACTTCAACAGTAGTAACTGGTAAGGTTCCAAATCCAGATCCAAATACCACTGTAGATGTTAAATTCCCTAATGGTAGTGTAGTTAATGTCCCAGTAAATCCTGATGGTACATTTAGTGTTCCTACACCAAATAATGAACCACTAAAACCAGGTACTGAGGTAAAAGTTACTCCAAAAGATGATGCAGGCAATGGTACTCCAGCTACTACTCCAGTATCAGACGTTGTGCCGCCGCAGGTAGATCTCACTCCAAAAGCTGACGGCACAGTTGATGTAGTGCCTCACGACAATGACGCGACAAAGGTTGAAATTTCATACACAGATAATAACGGCAACTCACAAACTATAACCGTGGTCAAAAATCCAAGTGCTGGCTGGGTTGTAGATAGCACTCCTGGCAAGACGACAGCTCCAACAGGTGCTTTTAAACTTGATCCAAATAGTGGCAAGGTCACTATCAGCGACGATGCGACAAAAGATAACACTCCAGTGATCGCAAAGGCTACTGATGGCGCTGGCAACACAGCCACAGGCGAGACTACTGCTCCAGATAAATTTACTATCAAATTTAATGATGACGCAGATGGCAACGGCACTATCACAAGAGGCGAAAACTATGCTGAAGATGGCGCAAAAGCTACTGCAACCATCAGCATACCAAACCTTGCAAAGGACGGCAGCAAGATCCACGTTATAGGCACTGGTATAAATGACTATTACACAGTTCATAAAGATGCTAGTGGCAACGTTACAAGCGTTATAGATACAAAAGGCAACAATGTATTTGACGGCGATAATGGCATAAAGGTTGGCTATAACTATAACCACTACCAAACAGCCCTCGGAAATGCAGCTAGTATCACAGCTGAGCTAGAAGGCACAACCCTTAAAGCTACTTCAAGTGTTAAATTTGAAAATGTTGGTAAGGCTGAAGTTAAATTTGTTGAGCTTGATGAGCATGGTAATGTTCTAAATGAAAAATCAGATCAAATAACAAATCAAAATAGAAATACAGCTATGCTAGATGGTGATATCAACCACACCACAGCACGCATCTCACTACCTGAGAATGTTCAAGATGGCGATGTTGTAACTGTAAAATATGGATATGGACCAGATGCAGCCTCTCTTGCAAAAACAGGTGGCACAGATACGACTGCTTATAAATATTTCTTAGTTCATAAAGCAGCTGATGGCTCTATGACGGTTGATCAGATCGCTTCAGCTGATGATATGACACCTATAAAAACTGGTCTTACATCTACAAATGGCACTGGCGAGAAATTTGGTATAGATATCCACGATATGCCAACAACTACCTATAATCATACACACGCACGTGGTATAGAAGTGACCGTAAAAGGTGATGACCGTGCAGAGCAGTCTAACGGAAATACATGGATATTTAGAGATAGCATGGAGGCTCCGAAGGTTGAATTTATAGAAGGCAACAAAGTCTATAATCCAAGTGTTTCAGGAAGTGGCTCAGGCGCACTAAATGCTGGCATAAGCGTAGCTGACGCTATAAAGGACGGCGATATCAGTCACACTACAGCTCGCATAACATTGCCAAAAGTGTTCTCAGACGGCGATAAACTAACAGTTGCTGTAACTGACTACAACAAAATTTATGCTGACACTGGTGTAAAACAATACCCAGCACATAACCCAGAGCCAACATTTGTTAAGGCATTTGTCATTCACAAAGCGGCTGACGGCACTGTGACTTTTGACGAGGTCGATGCAGTTGGCAATGTCACACATGCAGGCATCCCAGCGCTAAATAACAACGCTATCGAAATAACTGGCGTGCCACTATATAATATGTATGAAAATGGCGTTTTGAAGTCAGATTATGTCCATGCAACTGGTGTTGATGCTACTATCACAGACCACCTTAACCTAAATGGTAACGACAGTGGAAGCAATTTAAGTTTTGCATTCTTAGCAAACGTAAATGTTGTCACTATCACAGAGGTGATCGACGACGTTGCAGGTGGTGTAGATCACGGCAATATCAAAGATAACGACGTAGTAGTAAATGGCGTAACTAAAAAAGGACTAACAAACGACAGCACTCCGACATTTAACGGCAAGGCGGACCCTAACTCAGTAGTGGAGCTATATGATGGCACGACTAAGATAGGTAGCACAACAACTGATAAATTTGGCAACTGGTCTATCACTCCGGTCACTCCACTTGGTGAAGGTGCTCATAGTATCACAGCTTCATCTCCAGCTTCAAATGCGATCAAGGCCTCTGACCCAGCTACTATAACAGTAGATACAAGTACTAAGGTTACATTTGATAGCGTTATCGATGATGTTGCAGGTGGCGTTGTAAATGGTAATGTTAAGGGCAATGATGTGACAGTTGAGGGCAAAACACTAAAAGGCCTAACAAACGATAACACACCAACTTTATCAGGCAAGGCAGAGGCTGGCTCAACTGTAGAGATCTTTGATGGTACAAACAAGATCGGTCAAGTAGAGGCAAAAGCTGATGGTTCTTGGAAATTTGAAGTGAGCACTCCGCTTAGCGACGGCGAGCATGAGCTTAAGGTAAAAACTACTGACAAAGCTGGCAACACAGCCGAGGCTGCCCCAGTAACCATAACTGTTGATACGAAGATAGTGGATGCAAGAGTTGAGTTTATCGAGGATAAAAACAATGATGGTAAATTTAGCTGGAATGAAAATCTTACCAATGAGCATCCTGGACGCTTATCTTGGAAGGCGATCATCCCACAAGACGGCTCTGTAAAAGCTGGCGATATATTCCACTATAAATGGGATGAAACTGGTTGGCATGAGCGCCCAGTATCTCAAGCTGAAATAGATAGAGGCTATATGGGCGAGATGAAAAACAACCAAGGTCAGGCAAACGGCAAAATAGGTGTTTTTGGTATAGGCTCTAACGGTGACTCTTATGTTGCAGAGGCTTATTTTAGTGATGCTGCTGGAAATATAGGTAAAAAAGGGCAAGATGAAATAGTATTTGACTTTACTGGCGCACCTCGCACAAAATTGGATGCTAGCGCTATTTATGGAAATGGTGATGAAACTTTCTTGCTTTTAGATCATGGAAGAAAGAGCGATCAAAAAATCACTGAAGCAGCTAAAGGAAAAACTGTAGAAATAGATGTTAAAACATTTACTCATGGTGCGGAAGTTAAATTAGACAATGGTGATGATATCGTAACTGTCAACAATAAACATGGCTGGGGCTGGATAAATGAAGACTCGAAGCTAGATTTAGGTAGAGGCAATAATACACTAAATGTAGGTACAAATATCGACAAATCAACAGTTATAGCAGGAAATGGCGATGATGTAGTAACTGTTGGAAAATGGCAACATGCTAACGATAGCTATATAACAAATCACTCTAACATAAATTTGGGTGATGGTAACAATAAATTAACGGTTGGCACAAACATAGATAGCTCTAAAGTCGCAACTGGTAGTGGAGATGATGTTGTAGAAGTTGGCGGCTATATATTAAATGCTAGTGGAAAAATAGCCGGAACCAATGAAGAGTATGGTGTAAATTTAGGTAATGGTGACAATAAACTAACCGTTGAAAATTATATTAAAGGAAGTATAGTTACAACTGGCGATGGGGATGATATAGTAAATGTTGGTAACTACGTAACAAACTCTATTATAAACTTAGGTGACGGAGATAATGCTTTAACTGTTGAGTCATGGATAAATGGTGACACTAAGATTATCTCAGGAAAAGGTGCTGATACTATTAACATTGATGATGATTTTGATAAATCTACCCTCTTAACTGGCGCTGGCAGTGATAAGGTTACTATTGGCGGAGATGTAAAAAATAAATCATCATTGATAGATTTAGGTGCTGGCGATGATACTATAGCCGTTGGTAATATTGAAAATGGTAAAATCGATGGCGGAGATGGCTATGACAAATTAGCTATTACCAACCCAGGCAGATCTATAAATTTAGATAGCATCGCAGATCATGCACATAACTTTGAGGAGCTTAATATCTCTAACAAGAGCCAAAATACTACTTTAAGCGTAAAACTAAGTGATGTCATAAGCTTAACAGATGGTGATAATACACTAAAAATAACAGCTGATGCTGGAGACAAAGTAGAATTTAAAGATACTGGCTGGCAAAAAGGTGCATCAACTGACGGCTATACCGCATATACAAATGATACTAGCGGAACAACTGTTACTATCGAGATCAAGGACGAAGTAACACAGCCTATGTAATCATAGATGTAAATTTGCTATCAAAGTGGTGGCGTTAAATCAAACGGAGAGCAAGGAAGCTCTCCAAATTTCTACATAAAAAATAAAATTTAAATTTGTAAAATATTTTGCAATTATTTCAACTATTTTTAAGCATCCCTCATATATAATTCCAGCTCACGAAACGAGAAACCACCTTTAACTTCAACGTTAATAAAGCCTTTTTCTTATCGTTGTTCTTTTAATTTACAATTGTTAAACTATTAGTCAATC
>NZ_POYR01000041.1:0-13098 GCF_002912425.1 Campylobacter concisus | reverse complement strand
GCATTAGTGTAGAAGAAGGATACTTTGACTTAGAAGGCGCTTATGGCTATGGTGGTTTTTATACTACTAGCTATGAGCCAGACTTTATATCAAAGGCACTAGATAAGTATAAGCAAAAATGCTTGGATGAAAAGATTATAGCCGAATTTATGAGATTCAATCCTTTTAATGACTTTGCTAAAAACAGTCCAAATATTTTTGATATGTGTGCTATAGATAGGCAAACCGTATTTATTTATTTAGATAGAAACTATGATGAAATTTATAAGGATTTTAGTCAAAATTTACGCCGTAATCTTAAAAAAAATAGTGGTTTAATCTTCAAGAAGTTAAATAAGACTTTATCTAATGCTCAGATGTTTTTCGAACTATACACTAAAACAATGATAAAAAATAATGCAAGCGAGTTCTATTTTTTTGATTTAGAGTATTTTTTAAAGATTTTTAAACTAGATGCATGCGAAGTATATGGTGTAGAGTATGAAAATCAGCTTATAAATATGGTGATTATGCTAAATCAACGCCACATAATTTACTACCATTTGGGAGCTACTGATACAAATTTCTATCATTTAAATTCTAATGCTTTTATGTTTGATTGTATAATTAAGCTATTTTCAAATCAAGATAAAGTTTTATATTTGGGCGGTGGAACAAATGGAGAAAGCGATAATTCACTTTTTATGTTTAAACATAAATTTTCAAAGTCAACTCTTCCTTTTTATATAGCTGGTAAAATTTATGATGAGAAAATTTATAAAAGATATTGCAAAATTTGGCAAGAACAGTCGCAAAAAGATGTAAAAATATTTTTAAAATATAGAGCGTAGGAGGGCTAAATAATGAATAAAGTTTTTATAATAGCAGAAGCCGGAGTTAATCATAATGGCGATATCAATTTGGCTAAAAAGTTAATAGATGTGGCAGTGGAAGCAAAGGTAGATGCGGTAAAATTTCAGACATTTAAAACAGAGCTATGCGTATCTAAAAACGCGCAAAAGGCTAGCTATCAAAAAGAAACTACCGATAAAAATGAAAGCCAGTTTGAGATGATAAAAAAGCTTGAACTAGACGAGAATACGCATAAAGAGCTTATAGCCTACTGCAAGCAAAAAGATATCACTTTTCTCTCAACTCCTTTTGATAGCGACAGCATAAAGCTTCTTGATGAGCTAGGACTTAGCACGTTTAAGATCCCAAGTGGTGAGATAACAAATTTACCTTATCTTAGGCAAATAGGTGGGCTTAATAAAAAGATCATTCTCTCGACTGGCATGGCAAATTTAGGCGAGGTGGAAGCTGCGGTAGAAGTACTTGTAAAAAGTGGCACGAAACGTGAAAACATAAGTCTTCTTCATGCAAATACGCAGTATCCAACGCCAATGGAAGATGTAAATTTAAAGGCGATGATAACTCTTAAAAATGCCTTTGGGCTTGAGGTCGGATATAGTGATCATACTCTTGGCATCGAGGTTGATATCGCAGCGGTTGCCATGGGCGCAAAGATCATAGAAAAGCACTTTACACTTGATAAGAGCCTGCCTGGACCTGATCATAAGGCTAGCCTTGAGCCAGATGAGCTAGCATCTATGGTTAGGGCTATTAGAAATATCGAGCTAGCACTTGGAGACGGACTAAAGCACTTTAGCAAAAGCGAAAGTGAAAATATCAAAATAGCTAGAAAGTCGATCGTGGCAAAATGCGATATAAAAAAGGGTGAAATTTTTAGCGAGCAAAATATCTGCGTAAAACGCCCAGGAGATGGCATAAATCCTATGAGATGGGACGAAGTGATCGGGCAAATTTCACAAAAAGACTATAAACAAGATGAGTTGATATGAGAAAAATTTGTGTAGTGACAAGCACCAGAGCCGAATATGGCCTGCTTTACTGGCTCTTAAAAGAGATCGAGGCAGATAGCGAGCTTAAGCTTCAGCTTATTGTTACTGGCATGCACCTAAGTCCTGAATTTGGGCTCACATATAAAGAGATAGAAAAAGAATTTAAGATAGATAAAAAGATAGAAATTTTAAGTAGTTCTCATACAAGTCTTGATATTTGCGCTGAGATGGCAAGAGTTTATGAGAAATTTGCTCTGGCATTGGCTGAGCTTAAACCTGACATATTGGTGCTTCTTGGCGATAGATATGAGATATTTGGTGTAGCAGGTGTCGCTAGTATCATGCAGATACCAATAGCGCATATTCACGGTGGCGAGGCCACACAAGGAGCATTTGACGAGGCTTTTAGGCACAGTATAACAAAGATGAGCCATATACATTTTGCAGCTACAAATGAGTACGCAAACCGCATAATCCAGCTTGGAGAAGATCCTAATAGAGTTTTTAATGTTGGCGGAACAAGCATTGAAAATATAAAAAAGTTAAATTTACTAAACAAAGATGAGTTTGAAAAGTCTATAAAATTTAAGCTTGCTAAAAAGAATATCCTCATCACTTTTCATCCGGTGACACTTGAAAATAGGAGTGCAAGAGAGCAGTTTGGTGAGATCTTAAAAGCACTTGATGAACTAGAGGAAACAAATTTTATCTTCACAAAAGCAAATAGCGATACAGATGGCGATGTGATAAATAAGATGATAGATGAGTATGTGAGCGAAAACTCACAAAAAGCCGTGGCCTTTGTATCACTTGGACAGCTAAGATATCTAAGTGCTATTAAATTTGTCGATATAGTTTTAGGAAACAGTTCAAGTGGACTAACGGAAGTTCCAAGCTTTAAAAAGACCACCATAAATATAGGTGATCGCCAAAAAGGACGTATTAAAGCAACAAGTATAATAGATGTTTCACCGGTAAAGGAAGAAATTTTATCTGCTATCAAAAGAGCGTACTCGAAAGAATTTGAGTATATTTTAAAAGATACTATCAACCCTTATGATGGTGGATATCCAAGTAAAAAAATGGTTAAAGTTTTAAAAGAGACCAAGCTTGATGGCATTTTAAAAAAGAAATTTTATGATATAGGTTTTAAATGCGAATAGTAAACGATATAAAACTAAGCGTAAATTCAACTATAAAAGATGCCTTGCAAACGATAAACAACGGCGGACTTCAAGTTGCCATAGTTGTTGATGAAAACGACGCTCTAGTGGGTACAGTAACAGACGGTGACATAAGACGTGGTTTGCTAAACGGCCTAGACCTAAACAGTAGCGTCAGCCTCGTAGTACATAAGAGTCCAAGTGTAGCAAGTGTTGGTGACACAAAAGAGTCTATCTTAAAGATAGCACTTGCTAAAAAACTTCATAAGATTCCATTAGTTGACGAGCTTGGCAAGCTTGTGGGTATAGAAGACATCGAAGATATTATTAGGCCAGTTAGCAAGACAAATAGGGTTGTTTTGATGGTAGGAGGTCTTGGCACTAGACTTAGACCACTCACGCAAGATACGCCAAAGCCGATGCTAAAGGTTGGAAACAAGCCGATCCTTCAAACGATAGTCGAGAAATTTGCAGAGTATGGCTTTGTAAATATCACGATGTGCGTAAATTTTAACGCAAGCATTATTAGAGACTATTTTGGCGACGGAAAAGAATTCGGTGTAAATATAGACTATGTTTTAGAGCAAAAAAGGATGGGTACAGCAGGGGCGTTAAGCTTGCTAAAAGAGCGTCCAAGTGAGCCATTTTTTGTTATGAACGGCGATCTTCTTACAAATGTAAATTTCGAGCATATACTTAACTACCATACGCTAAATAAAGCCACGGCTACAATGTGCGTCAGAGAGTACGACTATGAGGTACCTTACGGCGTAGTAAAGATGAATGATAATAAAATAATAGAGATCGCAGAGAAACCAGTGCAGAAATTTTTCGTAAGTGCTGGGATATATATGCTTTCACCCGAAATTTTAGATATTATCCCACAAGATGAGTTTTATGATATGCCTACGCTCTTTGAAAAGGCGATAGCTCAAGATAAAAATGTAATCTCCTTTCCGATACATGAGTACTGGATAGACATAGGACGCCTTGAAGAGTATCAAAAGGCAAATGAAGAATATGCAAAGGTGTTTTAGATGAAAGCTCTTGTTATAGGCTACGGTTCAATCGGCAAAAGACACTGCGAGGTCTTAGAGACTTTAGCACAGATAGATGAAATTTGCCTAGTTACTAGCCAGGATGTGGTTGGTAAAGTGTGCTATAAAAGCTTAGAGGAGATCTTAAATTTAGATAAGTTTGACTACTTCGTTATAGCAACTCCCACATTTTTACATCTAGAAAATTTGAAATTTATAGATGAAAGAGTGAGTGGCAAGATCATACTTTGTGAAAAGCCATTATTTGAAAAAAAATATAAATTCACGCCCAAAAATAATAAAATTTTTGTAGGTTATGTGCTGAGGTTTCATCCGCTCTTACAAAAGCTAAAAGAGTTCTTAAAAAATGAGAAAATTTTATATCTAAATGCTAATTGCGGTCAGTATCTACCAAGCTGGCGAAGTGGCGACTATAGAAAGTGCTATAGTGCTAGTAAAGAAAAAGGTGGCGGCGTCTTGTTAGATCTTAGTCATGAGCTAGACTATGCTATGTGGTTATGTGGCAAATTTGAAAGCCTAACGAGCTTTCAAGGTAAAATTTCAAATTTAGAGATAACAAGCGATGATCTATGCATGGTTTTTGGTAGGACTAAAATGGATACCATAGCAAATGTAAGTATCGACTATCTAAGCCATATCACACATAGAAGCTTGCGTGTGGAGTGCGAAGGCTCTACATATGAGCTTGACTTTATGGCAGGCACACTTACTAAGCAAGATAGTAGTAAGCAAATTTTAAATATGCCAAATTTGGCAAGAAATGAGATGTTTTTAGCTATGCATAAAGATGTTTTGGGTGAACAAAGATATATTTGTAGCTTTGATGAGGGGTTAGATGTGATGGATGCGATAGATCAAATTCAAAGGCAAAATAATGAGTAATGTTTTATGTACGATATGCGCAAGAGGTGGTAGTAAGGGAGTTAAAGGCAAAAATGTTCGAGAGCTTTGTGGTAAGCCACTTATAGCTCACACTATAGAGCAGGCAATAGCATCAAATTTGTTTGAGCATATTGTTATTAGCACAGATAGCGACCTGATAGCAGAAGCAGCTGTAAAGTACGGCGCAGAGGTCTTTTTTAAAAGAGATGCTGCTATGGCTAGCGATACGGCAGGAAAACTTGATGTTATAAAAGATGCCTTTTTAAAAAGTGAGGAACATTATGGACGTAAATTTGACTATGAAATCGATCTTGACGCTACATCTCCACTTCGTGATGTAAGCGACATAATAAATTCTTTTGAGCAGTTTTTGCGTGATGATAATGACAACCTAATAACCGCTATGCCAAGCAGAAGAAGTCCATATTTTAACCTAGTTGAAATTTATCCAGATGGACACGTAGCACTTGCAAAAACTTTACCAAATGCTATTTTGCGCCGTCAAGATGCTCCAAAGACTTATGACATGAATGCTTCTATTTACATCTGGAAGCGTGAAGTTTTGCTAAATAATGACACTTTATTTTTACCAAAAACTGGACTTTATGTGATGGATGAAGATAGATCGGTCGATATAGATTGTGAGCTTGATTTTAAATTTGTAGAGTTTTTAATGAAGGAAAAAAATGCTAACAGATAAGGTCATAGTAGTTACAGGGGGAGCTGGTAGGATAGGAAGTGCTTTCATAAGAGCGATTACTAGCCAAAATGGAGTTGGTGTGATAGCAGAGGTTGATACAAAAAGAGCAAATTTACTAAAAGATGAGATTACAAGCTCGCAAAAAGGTGCGAGGATTGAGGTGTTAAAAACTGATATTAGTGATGTAAATTCTATCAATGAAGCTATAAATTTCTTGCATTCAAAATATGGTCACATAGATGCACTAGTGAATAATGCCTATCCAAAAAGTAAAAATTACGGTAAGAAATTTTTTGAGATCGACATGGATGATTTTAATGCTTTTTTAAATTTACATCTTGGTGGATACTTTAATATCTCACAAAATTTCATCAAGTATTTTTTAAAGCAAGGTCATGGCAATATCGTGAATATGTCATCTATCCAAGGTATTGGAGCACCTGCATTTGAGACCTATGAAGGAACTAATATGTATTCAGAAATTGAATACACAGTCGTAAAACACGGCCTTATTGGTATGACTAAATATATGGCAAAGATGTTTAAAAAAGATAATATCCGCGTGAATGCCATAAGTCCTGGAGGTATTTTAGATGGACAGCCTGAGCTATTTTTAAGTCAATATAAAAAGAGATGTGGCACAAAAGGCATGCTTGATGCAAATGATATATGTGGGGCTTTAGTGTATCTGCTAAGTGATACTTCAAAATATGTAAATGGACAAAATATCGTTGTTGATGATGGCTTTAGTCTATAAGAAATTTAAATAAAATAGTATAAATTTATCTAGTCTAAGCTAGATAAATTTATATATCGCTTTTAATACGCACTTTTTCTCATACTAATTTTTTACCAAGCAAGAGCTTGTTATCTATAATTTTTCTATTTTTATAATTTAACTTAATATGGAAAAATATCTAAAACCCCAAAGACTAGCTTTGGGGCCGGGGGTTTGCGTATTGTAAAAGCATTAACACATTAAGGCTTTGCTACTGCAACAAAGCCTTATTTAAAACTTCACTCAGCTTCTACTATTGTAGTAGCTTCATTACGTTTTGTTGAACGCTGTTTGCTTGACTCATAGCATAAGCACCTGATTGAGCTAGGATGTTATGTTTTGAGAAGTTAGCAGACTCGCTAGCAAAATCTACGTCCCTGATTTGTGATTCTGCTGATTTTACGTTAACTTGAGTTACAGTGATGTTATTAACTGTAGCTTGAAGTTGGTTTTGAACTGAACCAAGGTCTGAACGAACTTGATCAAGTGTTTTTTGAGCTGACTCAGCGATACTCATAACAGCCATCGCACCGCGAAGTGTCATAACACCTGCAGACTGAGCTACTGTTAAAGCTCCTTCCATTCTGCTAAAGCCCATAGCTGTAGCGAGCTCACCTTCTATTTGTCCTCTAATGTCTCTTAAAGATACAGAAGCTTGAGCACCACCTTGGGTTATAAATGCTTTTGATTCTAGCTCTGCAAAGTCGCCAGTGCCAGCTGAGTTTGTAGCTGAAAGCTTAATGTCTCTACCGTCAAGACGAACTAGGTTTAATCTTCCTACGAAACCAGTGGTTAAAGTACCTGTTCCACCAAGTCCATTTGATATAGTATCACCTTCTACTAAGATGGCACGACCATCGCGGCTTGTAAGAACCATTTTGCCACTTTCAGCATCAACTGAAGCTTCAACACCAGTTTGATCTTTTACAGAGTTGATAGCATTTACTAGTGCACCGTTTGAGTCATTTTTTAGAACATTTAGGTCACCTATTTTAACGCCATTGATTGTAAGTGATTTTACTTCACCGCCAGCGATAGCAGCACTTGCCTTCCAAGTAACATCAGCTGTAGCTCTAACACCGGTTCTATCGGCAACTTTGTTGATATTTTCTGCTAGTGCACCAAGACCTTTACCAATGCCTGTTGAGATAACAGCAGATGTAACGCCAACATCATTTACGCCATCAACGTTTAAGAATTTAAGATTTACTTCACCCATTACTGTAAGAAGTTTTGAACTCTCAAAACGTGTAAGACCGATCTTGTCAGATGTAGTCGCACCAATACTTGCTTTAACAGTTTGGTTTGAATAAGCACCTATTTGGAACTCTTTGTTTGTAAATGTTCCATTTAATAGTTGCTGACCGTTAAATGAAGTAGTGTTGCCGATATTGTCAAGCTCCTCCATTAGACGAACGACATCGGCTTGCAATGCTTGGCGTGATTGAGTTGTTTGGCCGTCTTGAGCTGATTGAGTAGCTTTTGTCTTGATAGTATCAAGAATTTTTAGCTGCTCGTCCATAGCTTTGTCGGCAACTTGAATGATACCAATAGCATCATTACCATTTGCAATAGCTTGACCTAGAGCTGAAGCTTGGCTTCTTAAGCTATCTGCGATAGATAGACCTGAAGCGTCATCTGCAGCTGTTTGAATTCTAAGACCAGAACTAAGTTTGTTAAGTGACTTAGATAGGTCAACGTTGTTGCTAACTGCGTTAGCGTGTGTGTTAAGTGCGTTTACGTTTGTGTTAATACGAAAACTCATTGTAAATCCTTTTATGTTTTAAGTTACGACTTCATGTCGCACGAAAACTATATCGATCGGTTTTTAAAAAAGTTTAGAGCTATGCATAAAAATTTTTATAAAAAACAAAAATCGCGCTCCATCTAAAAATTTTTCACACATTGCACTCCAAAAAATTATTTCTGCTACAATTACGCCAAAAAAATTAAAGGCTATATATAAATGAAAAGCTTAATCATCGTGGAATCTCCCGCAAAAGCAAAGACTATCAAAAATTTCCTAGACAAAAGCTACAACGTCATCGCATCAAAAGGCCACATCAGAGACCTGCCAAAAACGAGCTTTGGCATCAAGATAGAGGACGATAAATTTACCCCAGAGTATCGCATCAGTAGCGATCACTCCGCCATCGTAAAAGAGATAAAAGAGCTTGCAAAGGGTGCAGATGAAATTTACCTCGCGACCGATGAGGATAGAGAGGGCGAGGCGATCGCGTTTCACATCGCAAACGCCATCGGTAAAGAGCCAACCAGCCTGCCTCGTATCGTCTTTCACGAGATCACCAAAAGCGCCATACAAAACGCTCTAAAAAGCCCAAGACATGTCGATATGAACAGCGTTAATGCCCAGCAAACAAGGCGCTTGCTTGACCGCATCGTTGGCTACAAGCTAAGCCCGCTTTTAAATTTAAAGATACAAAAAGGCTTAAGCGCTGGCAGGGTGCAAAGTGCAGCGCTAAAGATAATAGTCGACCGCGAGCGTGAAATTCAGGCATTTAAACCGGTTGAATACTACACTATCGACACCGTTTTTAAAAAAGACCTAGATGCCGAGCTAGTTAAATTTGAAAACCAAAAGATCGAAAAGCTAACCATCCAAAACCCAGACCGCGCAAAATACATCATTGAAAATTTACAAAATGAGAAATTTAGCGTCCGTGAGATCGAGAGCAAAGATAGAAAGATCCAGCCAAGCCCGCCATTTATGACCTCGACACTTCAGCAAAGTGCGAGCAACCGCCTTGGCTTTAGCCCTAAAAAGACGATGATGATCGCGCAAAGCCTCTATGAGGGCGTGCAAACAAACGATGGCTTCATGGGTGCAATCACTTATATGAGAACAGATAGCTTAAATTTAGCCAAAGAGGCCGTCGCAGCCGCTAGAGAGCATATCCTGCAAAACTATGGCAAAGAGTATCTGCCAACTAAAGCGATCAGCTACACGACAAGCTCAAAAGGCGCGCAAGAAGCCCACGAAGCGATCCGCCCTACAAATTTAAACTTCACACCGCAAATCGCGGCTAAATTTTTAGAAAAAGACGCGCTCAAACTCTATACGCTCATCTACAATAGATTTTTAGCCTGCCAAATGAGCGCATGTGTGAGCCAAACGCAAAACGTCTATGTCGCAAGCGAAAAAGGCGAGTTTAAGATAAGTGGCAGAAAGGTGCTATTTGACGGCTTTTACAAGGTTTATGGCGAGCTTGATAAGGATAAAATTTTACCAAATTTAAAAAAGGGCGACGAGATGAGTTTGCAAAGCATAAAAAGCACGCAAAACTTCACCGAGCCACCAGCCAGGTACTCTGAGGCTGGCCTTGTTAAAAAGCTAGAAAGCCTAGGAATTGGCCGCCCAAGCACCTACGCACCGACCATCTCGCTGCTAACATCAAGAGATTACGTGAGGATCGAGAAAAAGCAGCTCATACCAAACGAGATCGCATTTAGCATGATAGGCGTTTTGGAGGAGCACTTTAGCAACATCGTCGATAGCGAATTTACATCACATCTTGAAGAAAAGCTCGATGAGATCGCGCTTGACAAGGCTGACTGGCAAAAGGTGCTAAGCGACTTTTACTATCCATTTATGGAAAAAATAAGCGCTGGCAAAACTGGCATAAAAAGCCTAAAAACAGCCACTCCGATCGGCGAGAAGTGCCCAGAGTGCGGAAGCGAGCTAGTGCTTAGAAAGGGCAGATACGGCGAATTTATCGCTTGTTCAAATTTCCCAAAATGCAAATACTCAAGAAACATCGCAAAAGATAATGAAAAGAGCGCAGATGCAGGCACTACTGCGGCTGCTAAGCCAAAACGCGAGCTTAAAAAACTTGACGTGCCATGTCCAAAATGTGGCGGTGAGATCGTCGAGAGATTTAGCAGACGCGGTAAATTTTATGGATGTGCTAACTATCCAAAATGCGACTTCATCTCAAACTACGAGCCAGTCGCGCAAAAATGCGACGAGTGCGGCGGCGATATGATCAAAAAAGAGCTTAAAAAAGGCACATTTATAGAGTGCACAAAGTGCAAGAAAAAGACGTTAGTTTCTGAAAACTAAAAACTTCTAGCCAAATTTGAGCTTTTGAGCCTAAATTTGGCTTTTATAAATTTGGACTTTAAATGCCTGAAACTATCACACAAGTTAGCCAGTATAAAGGGCAAAAAAGCCTTGTGATAAACTGCACGCAGCTAGGCGACAGCTTCACGCCGCAATATAAAACCGCCAAGCAAAAAAGAGCGGTGCTTGATGAGTGGTGTGACTTTTTAAGAAGCGAGCAAGAGGCATTTGATGAGCTTAACTTTTGCACCAAAATGCCTCAGGAGCTCTTTGACGCAGTGTGCTGCCAAAGAAATTTAAAGAGCCTTCACATCAAATGGGGTTCGTATGATAGCCTTGGCGCGCTGGTAAATCTTTCTAGCCTAAAGAGCCTTTTTGTAGGCTCTGGTGCTAGCGTAAAAAGCATAGCTCCGATCGCGACACTTACTGGGCTTGAAAGCCTTGCGGTGGAGAATTTTCAAAAGATAAGCGACTACTCTGAGTTTTCAAATTTACAAAATTTAAAGAGCCTAGAGATCAGTGGCGACGGACTTTCGCCTAAATTTATCCACATAGATAGCCTAGAGTTCTTACGCCAGATGCCAGGACTTACGAGCCTTGTGATCTTGGTGGCTAGGATAAAGAGCAAGGACTACTCGCCCATCTTATCTCTAAAATCCCTAACTCACCTCAGCCTGCCACCACAACATGCACTTTTTGGACTTTTTGATGGGCTTAGCGCTTTGCCAAATTTAAAAACAGGGCTTTTAAAAGAGAGGGCGGAAATTTATCATAGAAAGTAAAAGTTCTCTGTAAATTTTAAAATCTACCCTAATTTTAGACCGCATGCAGTGCGTTAGCACTATTGCATGCACCTTGAACGTGCGAGGGGATTGTGGGATCTAAAGGGAGATAAGGGGACGGCTTCGTAATTCAAGTCCCCTTGTCTCCCTTTTGATAAATTTATATCGCAGAGTAAATTTTTAAATTCCACTCACTCGCAAGAATTGGCTACTAAAATTTGGCTTCGCTTGCAGCTTAGCTCAAATTTTAGAGCCGAAATTACTCGCTAATGAAATTTTAAAATTTGTCTGACATTTATATGTGCTAAGAAGCAAATTTGCAAATTTTAAAATCTTACTCACTCGCCTTAGCAGACTACTAAATTTAGGCTGCACTTCGTTTAGCACTAAATTTAGAACTGTGATATGCCAGCTCTAGTTTTAAAATTTATCCGTTTTTCTCGTAAATTCAAGACGACCATACTTAAATTTTAAACCTACCAAAGCTATAATGCTCCCCAAAAAAGGATAAAAAATGAAAACAATTATGCTTTGTGCGATATGCTCTGTCACTCAGGGAAACTGCGCTGAGGACTGCGCTTATTGCACGCAAAGTGCCAAAGCTGGTGCTGATATCACTAAATTTAAAGAAAAAAGCGTGCAGCAGGTGGTGGATGAGGCCAAAATGGCTTATAAAAATCACGCTCTTGGCTTTTGCCTAGTCACAAGTGGCGCTAGGCTAAATGACAAAAAGACCGACTACATCGCTTCTTTGGCAAGAGCCGTGAGCAAAGAAGTGCCAAATTTGATGCTCATTGCATGTAACGGCATGGCTACTTACGAGCAGCTTTGTGAGCTCAAAAATGCTGGCATTTTTAGCTACAACCACAACCTAGAAACTAGCCGCGAATATTTCCCCAAAATCTGCACGACACACTCTTGGGACGAGAGATATCAGACAAATTTAGACGCAAAAAGGGCTGGGCTCATGCTTTGCACTGGCGGCATTTACGGCGTTGGCGAGAGCGAGGCTGACAGGGTGAGCTTTAGAGCTAGCCTAAAAGAGCTTGAGCCGTTTTCATCGCCTATAAATTTTTTCATAAAAAGTGACGCACTAAGGCTTGATCAGCCACCTCTTAGCGTAGATGAAGCCCTAAAAATCGTGCGTGAGACCAAAAGCGCGCTACCAGAAACTAGGGTCATGATAGCTGGCGGCAGGGAGAAGATATTGGGCGAGAGGCAGTACGAGATCTTCGAAAATGGCGCAGACGCGATCGTGATAGGCGACTACCTCACCGCAAAGGGCGAGAAGGCGAGCAAGGACATCGAGGAGCTTACAAAGCGCGGTTTTAGCTTTGCAAGTATCTGCCACTAATGCTTGTAAATTTACTTTTTGCGGGGCTTGGAGGCTTTATCGGAGCTGGATGTAGGTTTTTAGCTGGGGAGCTGCTAAAATTTAGCCACTTTCCCCTAGCCACGCTTGGCGTAAATGTGCTTGGCAGCTTCATTATCGGCGTTTTATTTTGTCTAAATTTAAGCCAAAGCGCGAGGGTTTTCTTGGTCGTTGGCATACTTGGCGGATTTACCACATTTTCAAGTTTTAGCCTTGATAGCGTTAAATTTTTACTAGAAGGCGAACTCGTAAAAGGCTTTTTAAATATATTTTTAAGCCTTAGCCTTTGCCTACTCGCAAGCTATCTTGGCATTTTGCTTGGCAAAAATTTGTGAGAGCTTGCAAATTTAACAGAGCTGTTTATAAATTTAAATTTTGCTAGATTTTTTAACCGCATGCAGTGCGCCAGCACTGAAGCATGCACTTTGAACGTGCGAGGGG
>NZ_POYR01000040.1:0-51855 GCF_002912425.1 Campylobacter concisus | reverse complement strand
GAAGTAAAATTTAGCCAGAACACTCCAACTAAATTTAAATTAAAATACTAAATTTCACTAGATTTTCTAAAGCTTCTCACTATAAAACCACACTTATTAAGCATTAAAAATCACCCATCAGATATCAAAAATTTTTAATATAAGCAATCTTTGCAGTTAGAGCTAAAATTTAGCCAAAACACTCCAGCTAAATTTGATATCAAATTTCTACTATAAAAGTCGCTGTTGTATTTAGTGTAAGTTGCAGTTAAAACGAAAATTTAGCCAGGTGTCTGGCTAAATTTAATCAAAATACTCTCTTTTCTAGTCCAAATTCTACGCCAGCTTTTGCTAGCTCAAATGTCGCATCTATAAATTTATACTCGCTGCTGATAAATGGTAAAAACATCGGTATCTCGGTGCAGCCTGCAATATAAACGTCAGCTTCAATGTTAGAAAGCACTTCATAAAACACTGGCACATACTCTTCTAGCTTGCCAGCTTTGACGCCTTTGTAGATGCACTCCATGATGACATCTTGCGTCTCTTTGCTAAAATCGACGCTCTTTAGCCCGCGCTCTTTTAAAATTTGATCATAAACGCCAGCTTTTTTTGTGCCACTTGTTGCGATGACAGCGATATTTTTAGCGTGTGGATATTTCTTTTGCAAGGCATCTACTGTAACTTTTGCAATGTGCAAAATTTTCACTCCAGCCTCTTTTTCGATGCTTGGGGCAAAGTAGTGAGCTGTGTTACAAGCCATTAGCATCGCCTCGCATCCTGCATTTTTTAAAAGTTTAGCACTTTGAATTAGCTTTGGAAGCGGACTTTCTCCCTCACCCATGATAAATTTTGTCCTATCTTCTATCTGAGCGTATGAGTCGATAACGATGTGTAGGTGCTCTTGATCGCAAGTTGCTGGGGTTATATCGATGATCTTCTTGTATAAATCAGCCGTGGCAAGTGGTCCCATGCCGCCTATGATGCCTAATGTCTTCATAACTCCTCCAAATTAAAATTTTCAATAATTATAATATTAGTTTCTATATTTAAAAATAAAATTTCTAAATTTTCATTGGGTATTGTAAAAATAGGGGATAAGCACTTTAAGTTTTGAAGTAAATTTTAAGATAAAAAGGGGCGATTTGCCCCTTAAAAAATTCTATTATGAGTGGAAGTGAAATTCGTCTGGATGATCTAGTGCGTATCTAAATTTCTCCATATCGACCTTTTTATCCCAGATAGATACGATCATGCAGCCAACGGCATTACCGCAAAGGTTACCAACAGCACGCATCTCTGACATAAATTTATCAACGCCAAGTAGCACAGCTACGGTGACGACTGGTATGCCAGTGCTTGGAAGTGCGCTTAGTGTGCCAGCAAGGACGACAAAGCCAGATCCTGTAACGCCAACAGCGCCTTTGCTTGTGATCATTAGCACGATTAGTATGCTTATTAGGTGCTCAAAACTTAGCGGGATATTAAATGCTTGCGCTAAGAAGATAACGCTTAAGCTTAGATAGATGTTGGTGCAGTCAAGGTTAAATGAGTAGCCAGTCGGGATGATAAGGCCAACTGCGCCTCTATTTATACCAGCTGCTTCTAGCTTTTGCATAAGTGGTGCAAGAGCTGTTTCGCTCGAGCTTGTCGCAAAAACGACCAAGACCTCTTTTGAGATAAAGCGCATAAATTTAAAGACATTAACTTTGGCAAAGTAGCAAATGACGCCAAGCACGACAAAGATGAAAAAGCAGCTTGCAAGCGCCATAACTACAAGAAGCTCCATCATACCAAGAAGCGTTCCGATGCCAAATTTACCGATCAAGTAAGCCATCGCTGAAAAGGCCGCCACTGGGCTAAATAACATAAGCCAAGTAAGAAGCTTTAAGACGTAGTGCTGGATAAATTCAAGCGGTTTTAGACAAGCTTGCTTTTTATCATGAGCAAGTAACGAAAGCACGATGGCAACGACAATCGCCATGAAAAGCACTTGAAGTGTGTTTGATTTTATAAATGGATCAAGTATATGCACGTAAGGGAAGATGTCATCTACTGGCACAGCACCTCTTAAAAGATGAAGTGTGTGTGCTAAAAAGCCGCTATTTGCGTCCATATTTCCAGCTTGAGATGTAAATTTAGCCACACTTGAGGCGTCAAGCTGAGTGTAGTCAAGGTTCATGCCATGTCCTGGACGAAGCGTCTCGCCAAAGATGATGCCAACAGCAAGAGCAAGCGTGCTAACTATCTCAAAGTAGATAAACGCCTTAAGTCCGATGGTGCCAAGATCTTTTAAGCTCTCAAGTCCGACGATGCCTGAGACGATCGTTAAAAAGATGATAGGGCCGATTAAAATTTTAAGGGCTTTTATAAAGTAATCAATACCTGGCTTGCTCGCTATGCCAAGCTCAGGTGCGACCATACCGACGATAACACCGCCAACTATACCTATCACAACCCAAATGGCGAGATTGGTAAATAGTCTCACAAAGAGACTTTTTTGCGTTTTTGCACTCTCCATAAATTCCCCTTTTATAGGCTCTCTTTGATCTCTGCTGAGAGGATCTTGTCGCCTTGTCTGATAGCATCAAGTACCTTTAGGCTCTCGTCATCAACGCACTTTCCAAAGACTGTATGCACGCCGTCAAGATGAGGTTGCTTGCTGTGGCAGATGAAAAACTGCGATCCGCCAGTGTCACGACCTGCGTGAGCCATGCTAAGGCTGCCACGCTCGTGTTTTACCTTTTGGTTGTCGCATTCGCATTTTATCCTCCAGCCAAGACCGCCTGTGCCTGTGCCATTTGGGCAGCCGCCTTGGATGACGAAATTTGGTATAACTCTGTGAAAATTTAGGCCATTATAAAAGCCTGTTTTTATCAAATGGACAAAATTTGCAACAGCTTGCGGTGCATCATCGGCAAAAAGCTCAAGTCTTATCTCGCCTTTTTCTGTCTTTAAAACTGCAAATTTATCTTTTTTTAGCTCGTCTAAATTTATATCATAAACTTTTAACTCATCAAAACGCATGTTGCTCCTTTTTACTCGATATTTGTATAAACTGCTTGGACGTCATCGTCGTCTTCTAGCTTGTCAAGAAGCCTCTCGACCTCAAGCATTTGCTCTTCATCTAGGCTCACGGTTTGATTTGGCAAGTACTGAAGCGAAGCTTTTTTAACTACTAAATTTAACTTCTCTATGCCTTCATGCAGTGTGCCAAAATTTGTGTAATCACCATAAACAAATAGTGCGTTTTCATCTTCTTCAATGTCACTTAGTCCATAATCAATCAGCTCAAGCTCGATCTCTTCTATATCTGCGCTTGGTTTTTCAAGCTCAAAAACGCTCTTTCTTGTAAACATAAAGCTAAGGCTGCCACTTGGCAAAATTTCTCCGCCATTTTTGCTAAATATCGCTTTTACATTTGCAACTGTTCTTGTTGGGTTGTCAGTAGCGCACTCGACGATGATTTGCACGCCGTGAGCTGCTTTGCCGTCATAAAAGATAGTCTTGATATCAGCGCTATCTTTGCCATTTGCTCTTTTTATAGCCGCATCGATGTTATCTTTAGGCATATTTTCAGCTTTTGCTGCTGCGATGGCTGCACGAAGTTTTGGGTTCATATCTGGATCACATCCGCCATCTTTTGCCGCTACTGTTATAGCCTTTGCAAGTTTTGGAAATACCTTGCTCATCTTATCCCATCTAGCTTCTTTTGCTGCTCTTCGGTACTCAAATGCTCGTCCCATAAATATCCTTAAATAAATTTTTTACGGATTATAACTAAAAAAATTTTATACTTTTTTAAAACATTTTTAGTTTGCCTGTTAAAGTGCATAATTTGCAAATTTGAAAATAATATTTGGTAAAAATTTAAGCTAAAGGCATATAATCATACCCATGATAAAAAATGCTCAAAAACAAGATGCAAAAATCTGCATAAAACTACTAAATTTAGCGATGGAGGATATCGCCTACAAGCTAAGTGGCTACGACGATCCTGCAAAAAGCGATGAAATTTTAGAGAAATTTTTTCAAAGCGAGACAAACAGACTTAGCTATAAAAATGTTTATGTCTATAAGCGTGATGAGCAGATAATCGCTGCTATGTGTGCTTATTTTGGTGGCGACGCGTGGCAGTTTGATAGAGAAATTTCTCAGCATCTAAAGGCGCTTGGCAAAGATGCCAAGGTAGAAAAAGAGTGCTTTGACGATGAGTTTTATATAGATAGCATCGCTGTGGATGAGAAATTTAGAGGCCAAGGGCTTGCAAAAGAGCTTATCTTGCACTCATTTGCCAAAGCAAAAGAGCTAGGACATAAAAAGGTCTCGCTGATAGTTGATGTAAATAAGCCAAAAGTTCGTAAATTTTACGAGAGCCTTGGCTTTAAATTTAACACCAAAAAGATCATAAATTTACACGAATACGACCACATGATAAAGGAGATAATATGAAAACATTTGAGGTAAATAATGTGCATTGCCAAAACTGCGCAAACACTATAAAAAACGCACTTGAAGATGACTTTGGCGAGATAAAAGTCGATCTTAGCAAAGAGCCAAGGCAAGTAAGCCTTGATATAAAAGATGGCGATGTAGAGAAATTTAAATCAGAAATGGCTGATCTGGGATTTGACGTTATAAAGGAGCTTTGATATGCCTTTAAAAGTCAAGCTAAATATAGCGGGAATGAGCTGTGTAAATTGCTCAAACGCTATCGAAAAGGTTTCTAAAAAGATAGATGGGGTGCTTGAAGCAAATGTAAATTTTGCAAACGCAAGCGGTGAGTTTGTCCTAAAAGACGCCAGCGTGCGTGAAGCTTTAGAGCAAAAGATAAAGAAGCTTGGCTACTTCGTGGCAGCCGACATCGATGAGTATGAGGCCAAAAGAGACGAGCACATAACTGCGATAAGAAATAAATTTATATTTGCATTTATCACAAGCATCGTGATAATGGCGCTTGAGATGTTCGCACCTCACAATATGCTAGTAAATTTACTGATGCTAGTTTTAGCGTTTTTGGTGCTAGCTTTTAGTGGCAAAGACTTCTTTGCTCACGCCATAGAGGCTGTTAAAAACAAAAACTACGATATGAACGTGCTAGTTGCGCTTGGAAGTGGCAGTGCGTTTTTATACTCGCTTTTTGTTGTGATCTTTTCAGATTTTATCCCAGATGATCTAAAAAACGTCTATATCTCGGGCGCAGCGATGATAATAGCCTTTGTTTTGCTTGGCAAGTATCTTGAAGAGCGCTCAAAGGCAAAGGCAGGCGACTACCTAAAGACCCTACTTAAAATTTCACCAAAGACCGCCTTTTTGGTCATGCCAGATGGACAGAGCAAAGAGGTAAATGTAAATGAGCTAAAAGTAGGCGACATCGTCATCGTAAAAAATGGCTACAACATCCCAAGTGATGGCGTGATAGTTCAAGGTGGCGCCGAAATCGATGCTTCTATGCTTACAGGAGAGAGCTTGCCAGTTTATAAAGAGGTAGGAGATAGCGTATTTGCCGGCACTCTAAACACAAATGGCTACATAAGCGTCAAGGTAACAAAGAGTTCTTTTGAAAGCTTGCTATCTCAAATTTTAAGCTTGTTAAGCGACGCTAGCTCCAAAAAGATGCCTATCGGACGGCTGGCTGACAAGATAGCAAATATCTTTGTGCCAAGCGTCGTGGCGATCTCAGTTCTTACATTTTTAATATGGATAATTTTTAGTGGAAATTTCGCCTATGCGATCTCTAGCGCGATCTGCGTGCTTATCATCTCATGCCCATGCGCACTAGGACTTGCCACGCCAATAGCAATCGTAAGCTCCCTTGCTCGCGGCGCAAAAGCTGGGATTTTGGTGAAAAATCCAGAGGTTTTGGAGCTTATAAAAGATGCTAAATTTGTAGCATTTGACAAAACTGGCACGCTAAGTAAAGGGCTAATTAGCGTCAAAAGTTCAAATTTGAGCGAAAAAGAGCTAGAGCTAGTGGCATCTGCTGAAAATTTAAGCGAGCATCCGATCTCAAAAGCGATCGTAAGATACGCAAAACAAAATTACATAAATTTACAAAAGCTAAATGGCAAATTTCAAAACGTAGTTGGTCAAGGCATCGTCTATGAAGACGAGAGTAACAAGATAATAATAGGCAACGAAAAGCTGCTCGCAGCAAACGATATCTTGCTAAATGAAGCAGATAGTGAAGCGATAAAAGAGGCTGCAAATGATGGAAGCGGCGTCATACTTTGTGCGCTAAATCAAAAATTTAGCGGCTTTTTAACGTTAAGTGATGAGCTAAAAAATGAAGCAAATGACGTTATAAAAGAGCTTTCAAGGCTAAATTTACAAAGCGTGATCCTCTCAGGTGATGATAAAAAAGTAGTGGCAAATATCGCTAGCAAGCTAAATGTGAGCGAGTATTATGCAAATATGCTGCCTGAGGATAAATTTAACAAAGTAAAAGAGCTCATGAGCCGAGGTGGCGTGATCTTTGTAGGGGACGGCATAAACGACTCGCCATCACTTAAAGAAGCAAGTGTTGGCATCGCTATGAACTCAGGCTCAGACATCGCTAAAGGCGCTGGCGATATCGTGCTTGTAAAAAATGACTTGCGTGGCGTGAGCGGGCTTGTAAAGCTTGCAAATGCGACTATTGCTAACATAAAAGAGAATTTGTTTTGGGCATTTATGTATAACGCCATTTGCATACCAGTGGCTGCTGGCGTGCTATATCCGGTATTTGGGCTACTTCTAAGTCCAGTTTATGGCTCGATGGCGATGTGCTTAAGTTCGGTTACTGTCGTGCTAAATGCGCTTAGACTTAGATATTTGCAACTTAAGGATTAAATTTGAGACTTGGAGAGCTTTATAGCGTTGTAGCGGCTGCACTTGCTACGAATTTTAATGGTATCTTGGGTGTCTCATCTTTTATGCGTATCAAAAAGACAAATGCGTGGATAACACAGACAAAGAGCGATGCGAACATAAAAGGAAATGAGCTTTACGCTAAATTTATCAAAGATGAGAGTAGTGCGGCCTTGTGTGATGATTTTGTCATTTTGAAGGCAAAATTTGAAGCAAGCTACTATTTCTCAAGCGCAAAAGATGATTTGGCACAATTTTACAAGGCTATAAATTTCGAGCCAAAAATGGGTGAGGTTGATAGCATCTCAAATCAGCTCATTTTGATAGCAAATATCTTAAAAAAAGAGGCGACAAAAGAGTCTATGCAACTTCTTGCTGCTTTTAGCTTCTCATTTTTCTTACCTTATGCCGAGCAACTTGCAAAAGAGCTTGAACAAAATGCTAGCAGTAACTTCTATAAATCAATGGGGTATTTTTTAGAGGATTTTTGTTTGGTTTTAAAAACTATTATCGGTAAGGCTTAGTCTTAAGCCTGTACCATTTCTGTCATCTGAGTTTTAATACTTAAAATGTTATTCTGAATGCTTGATTGTTCTAAATTTAGATGATGAAGCATCTGTATAGAATCACGATCTTTCAGGTGCTGGATGCTTGAAATTTGATCAGCTATATCGCTTCTTTGATCTTGTAATTTTTCTAAATTTTTTTGTAACTCTGTGACATCTTCTTTTCTAATAATTGTAGGTTTTTGTCTAACCTCTTCTCTTTGTTCGACATGCACATCATTGCTTCTAACGATATCTTTTGTACCATAGCCAGAAGATACTAATATGCTGGTTTTAGCGCTACTTGATGATATAGATGTGTAGCCATTATGATAGAAAACATTTGAGTTCATATTTGCATCTATTTGCATATCGTCCTTCCTTTTTAGTTTATTTCTTCATTTATAACTATATCGGCAATAAATCAAAAAACTTGAAATAGTTTTTAAAAAGTTGCTGGGCGAATTATATTTTAATAACCTTAAATGTAAATTATATATATAACTTTTTTACTACTCTAGCATAATTTTTATATTACATTTCCCTTTTTTGAGCAAAAAATTTATTTTTAAAATGCTCGTAAAAGCCTAGTTAAGCACCATTTTGTTAAAATCACGCAAAACTAATCAAAGGCAAAGCTATGAAAAAAGATGAAAACGCGCATAAAAAGATGTGGGAGGGCAGATTTAGCGAGGCTAGCTCGAAGTTGCTTGAGGAATTTAACGCTTCTATAAATTTTGATAAAAATCTTTTTGAAGAGGATATCGCTGGCAGTAAGGCGCACGCTAAAATGCTTGGAATTTGCGGAATTTTAAAAAAAGACGAGTCAGAGGTGATAATAAAGGGGCTTGATGAGGTTTTGGATGAGATAAGAGCTGGTAAATTTGCTTTTAAGATAGAGGATGAGGATATCCACATGGCGGTTGAAAAGCGCCTTAGCGAGATCATCGGAGCTGAGCTTGGAGGCAGACTACACACAGCTAGAAGCAGAAACGATCAGGTTGCGCTTGATTTTAAATTTTATGTTTTGAAGAAAAATTTAGAAATTTCATCTCTCATCAAAGAGCTCATCGCCACGCTTGCAAATTTAGCCAAAAACCACAAAGATACGCTAATGCCAGGCTACACGCACCTTCAGCACGCCCAGCCAGTAAGCCTTAGCTACCATTTACTAGCCTACGCGTTTATGTTTAAGAGGGATTTTGAGCGATTTGTCAGCTCGTATGAGCGAAACAACCTAAGCCCGCTTGGCTCAGCAGCCCTTGCAGGCACGCCGCACAAGATAGATAGAACTATCGTTGCAAGCGAGCTTGGCTTTGCAGGTTGCACGCAAAATGCGATGGATAGCGTGAGCGACCGCGACTTTGCGCTTGAAATTTTATTTAACATTAGCGTTTTTATGACGCACGCTTCTAGGCTTTGTGGGGAGCTTATACTTTGGAGCTCGCAGGAATTTGGCTTTGTAAGCATTAGTGATGCTTATAGCACGGGTAGCTCTATCATGCCTCAAAAGAAAAATCCAGACGTCGCTGAGCTTATACGTGGCAAAACTGGGCGTGTAAATGGAAATTTAGTAGCGCTGCTAACTACGATGAAGGGCTTGCCACTTGCTTACAATAAAGATATGCAAGAAGATAAAGAGGGCGTTTTTGATAGCGTTGCGACCATTTTAAGCTCGGCTACTATCCTAAATGAGATGATAAAAACGGCTAAATTTAATGAAAAAAATATGCTAAAAGCGACAAAAACTGGCCATCTAAGCGCCACTGATCTGGCGGACTATCTAGTGCGTGAGAAAAATATCCCATTTAGAACGGCGCACTTTATCACCGGAAAAGCTGTAGCAAAGGCTGAAAGCTTGGGACTTGACCTAAGTGAGCTAAACAAAGAGCAGCTAAAAAGTGTCGATGAAAATTTAGATGAAAATGCCATTAAATTTCTAGATCTGCACGCTTCAAAAGAGGCCCGCACTTCAAAAGGCGGCACGGCAAACAAAAGCGTTGAAGAGCAAATTAAAATTTTAGACGATTGGCTTAAGTAAAAAGAGTTATAATTACGCGTAATTTACAAATTTTAAAGGATGAAAAATGTTTTTTGACAGCAAAAATAAAGAGCTTGGTAGTAAAAATGAAGCTTTGGAAAGAGAAAATGAAGCTTTAAAGGCTGAAATTTTAGCACTTAAAAATGAGCTAAAAAATACCAAAACTTGCGAGCCAAAAGAGCAAGCTAAGGATAAGCAAGAGGCTGTAAATTTGCTGCTTACTAGCTATCAAGATGGTATGAACTTCTTGCAATCAACCATCGAAGAAAATCTAAAAATGCTTGAAAATATAAACCATTTAAATGAAAAAACCTTCAAAGAAACAGGTGAGCTTAAGTCTCAAACGGCTGAAATTTTAAGCTCGATCGAGCAAGTAAGCCAGATGAGCGGTGACCTCTCAAACGATGCCTCTTCGCTTGATGGAAGCGTAAATTCTATCGTTGAGATCATAAATCTCATAAAAGACATATCAGATCAGACAAATTTGCTAGCGCTAAATGCTGCTATCGAGGCGGCTCGTGCGGGTGAGCATGGACGAGGCTTTGCAGTTGTTGCAGATGAGGTTAGAAAGCTTGCAGAGCGCACGCAAAAGGCTACACTTGAGGTTGAAGTAAATATAAATGGCCTTAAGCAAAGTGCAAATACGATGATCGAAATGAGCGAGAGTTTCTCTAAAATTTCAGCAAATGCGATGCAAATTTTAGGCGGTTTTGAGGGCAACATCTCAAGCGTAAATGCCAACACGCAAAACATCCTAAATCAAGCCCTAAACGTAACAAACGAGGTCAATGTGAGTAACGGCAAGATAGATCACATCAACATGAAGCTAAATGGCTACCGAGGCGTCTTGCTTGGCGAGATAAATAAAATTCAAAGTGTGCATGAGTGTAGATTTGGCAAGTGGTATGAAAAGGATGTGAAAAATACCATCATCAAAGACCCAAGAACCCTCTCAAGCATAGCTGCACACCACGAAAATGTCCATCACGGACTAGATAAGGCTATGGCGATTTTTGCTGACAAATATAAGGGACATTTAGCAGGTGTCGAGATACTAAAAGACGTCGAGCACTCAAGTAAAGCAGGCTTTGAAGAGCTACTTGAAGCGGTAAAAGCTGCTAGAAAGTAAGCAAATATAAATGGCTGGATTTCTAGCCATTTAGACGCAACTATCTTATCTCATACCTTTTTGAAACTACGTGGTAGTAAAAGGCTCCAACGAAAAAGAGGCTTCCCATAAAGGCTGCGATCATCTCCACGCTTAGTCCAAGCTCGTATAAAAAGCCGATCGCAAATGAGATAAGTGCGCTAAATCCAAGAAAAACCATATCATTGTACGCGATCACTCTGCCGTAAAACTCTTTTTGACAGTTTTGCTGAAGTAGCGTGTAGGTGTAGCTCCAAAGGCTTGACGTGCAAAATCCAGCAAAGATGATGCCAATTAGCGAGAGATAAAAATTTTGCAAAGAGAGCGCCCAGATGATGATGCCAACTCCTTGACCGATGTAGATGTAGATGAGCGTTTTTTTATTCATAAATTTACTAAGCAAGGCTGGTGCAAACATTAGTGAGATCGACCTTGAGGCGTTTAGCAGGCCAATAACCAGCGAGGTTGAGAGTAAATTTGCGTATCTATAGTCAGCCAAAAGCGCGATCAATGCGTCATAAGCGGTGATGCCAACAAAGGCATGCAAAAATATAAGATGCACGATGAGCCTATTTTCTTTTAGATATTTAAGCCCTTTTTTTAGCATTTTCAGAGGTTTTTCTATAAATTCTGGCTTTAGCTCGTCTAGTTTTAAAAGATATAAAAAGCCAAAACTGCAAAGATAAAGAGCTCCGTCGAGCAAAAAGGCGCTTTTGATGCCAAAAAAGTGTATATAAACGCCAGCAAGCCCCATGCCAGCTGTGTATGAGACCGCCCAGATGATCGAGTGGATCTCGTTTGCAAGCTTTAGGCTCTCTTTGCTTAAAATTTTTGGTAGCACGCTCATCTCTACTTGAAAATACATCCCGCCAACGCCGTTTCTAATAAAAATGATAAGCAAAAGTAGCCATAAAAAATCAAGCGAATTTATAAAAAGCAGCATAAAAACGCTTATGGTCTCAACCGCCATCATGATAACAAGCATAGGTTTTGGGCTAAATTTATCAACTAAAATGCCACTAAACGGAGCGATGACAACGCCTGGGATAAACGCCATCGCCGCACTTAGTGTAAGCGCCCAAACAGGAGCATCAAGCGAGATAAGTAGCGTAAAGATGCCAGTGTGCGAGAACCATACACCAAAGTAGCACATGAGCTGGATGGTGCTTAAAAGGCGGAAATTTCTCTCGTCCTTTAAAAGCTTAAGATACTCTTTCAAGCTACTGGTTCCACATGAGAGTTATCTGCTCTATTTGCGCCTCGTCTGGGATCTGGCTTAAGCTTGTTATCTCTTTTGCGAGTGGATTTTTAAGCTTTATAAGCATGTCGTGGCTGTCTATTTTTAGATAGATATTGTTTGCGTCGCTTTGAAATTTAGAGATGACAAGGGCGTTTTTTATATCTTTGAAATTTGATTTTAGGCTGATATTTTCAGGAGTTTTAAACTCATTTGAGTAAATTTCAATGCTTGTAATGATGCCATTTAGCAAGGTGTATTCAAAAATTCTCTCGTTTTTATTTGTGACGATGTAGCTATTTTCTTTTTTTGTATTGTCTCTTTTTATGTTTTTTGCGCCATAAAATTTCATCACATCAGCGTTTGCTGACTCGTTTGTAAGTTTCGCAAAAAAGCCCTTGCCAAAGAGGCTAGACCTGCCCTTTTCTCTTTTGTAGTGTCCGCTTATGTGAGCATTTTTGCAAATTTTATCGTTTGCGATTATGAAGATATCGTTAGCGGTTTTATGCACGCTTAAAGCCACACCTTTTTCGTCTAAAAGGTAAAAAATGCCCTTGTCATAAAGCAACTCTGAGTTAAATTTACAAAGTGGCGAGCCATCTTTTAGCGATGAGTAAAAGCTTATCTTTGCGCCATTTTTGCTAGGCACAAGCACAAGCTCTAAAAAGCCATTTTTGTCTTTAAATTTAGAAAATCTAGCAAAAAAACTATCTTTATATGCCTTATTTACCGGCTCGTAATTATAAATTTGAGCCAGCACGCCAACTCGCTTATTTTTCTTATCATCAAGCTGAAGAAGTGAGTTTTTGTTTGGCACAAAGTAGCTAAGTGCGCCGCTTTCATCTTTTAGCACGATAGCGCTCTCATCGACATCAAATGTGCCGCCTTTTTCTACCAAAGTAGCAGCCTTATCCATCGTAAGCATAGTTTTTGTGTAGGTTTTGTCTTTATTTAGAGTTAGGATGGTCTTCACGCCCTCGCAGTTTGAGCATGGCAAGGTGGTATAGTAGCTCGTGTAGATAGAGTTTGAAAGTATTAGTTTTTCTGGTTTTTTGGGTTTTTCATCTCTAAGAAGAGGTTTTTCTTCTTTTGATTTTTGTGTTTGCTCTTGATTTTGTGGCTTTAAATTTTCATTTTTCGCGCAGCCGATGATAAAAAATGAGATAAGTATGGCAAAAAGATATTTCATTTGCAACTCCTTAAAAATTGCAAAATTATATCATTTTGCCTTTAAAATTTATTTTACGCGTTTGAAGATGTATTTGTCTTTTAGCTCGCCAGTGACCTCTTTTTGATCCATGTCAAGCATCTTTAGGCTCTCTCCCTCAATCTTATAAAAGCTCTTCTCTTTATACTCATCAACCGTTGTGATAACGCCGTTTTTGACTGAGTATTTGCCCTTGCTAACGGCTTTGTAGTTGTCTTTTGACTTGTAGTTCATCACACTTTCAAATGTGCCGTCTTTTTTAAGCGTAAGGGTTGAGTCTATGCCCATGCAGCTAGCGCAAGGTAAAAATGCCTTGTAAGTGCCCTCGATGTTGCTTACTGGAGCCATGCAGCTACCTTTTACTTCACATTTGCCTTGTGGGACGCTTGTGCTTTGGTTTGACGTAGCGCAACCTGCTAAAAGTAGAGCCGCACTTAGTGCAAAGATAAAATTTTTCATGCTGATCCTTTTTAAAAGATAAAATTTAAAAATGTATTATAATACTTAAGAAAATAACAAATTATAAATTAAAGGAGAGAAGATGCAAGTTGAGACATTTGGCGTTTTAGTCGTTGTTTTGGTTATTTTTGCATTTTTGTTTTTAAAAGCTGGCATTAAGATCGTTTCGCAAGCAGATAACCTGCTCATCGAGCGACTTGGTAAATTTCACAAGGTGCTTGACGGGGGATTTCATATCATCATCCCATTTGTCGATCAGATAAGAGCGATCATAACTATAAAAGAGCAACTTGTTGATATCACAAAACAGCAAGTCATCACAAAAGATAATGTTAATATAAGTGTCGATGGCATCGTCTTTTTAAAGGTATTTGACGCAAAAATGGCGGTTTATAACGTAGATAACTACAAGCGCGCCATTGCAAATTTAGCCATGACAACGCTTCGTGGCGAGATAGGTGCGATGAACCTTGATGATACGCTAAGCTCACGTGACCGACTAAATGCCGCACTTCAAGTAGCTCTTGGCGACGCAGCTGGCAACTGGGGTGTAAAGATCATGCGTGTGGAAATTTCTGAAATTTCTGTCCCACTTGGTATCGAAGAGGCGATGAATATGCAGATGAAAGCTGAGCGTGAAAAGCGCGCGATAGAGCTAAAAGCCTTGGCTGAAAAAGAGGCTTTAATACGCAATGCAGAGGCACTAAAACAAGAAAAAGTACTTCAAGCAGAGGCGATAGAGCGTATGGCTGATGCGAAAAAATACGAGCAAATCGCCATCGCAACGGCTCAAAAAGAGGCTATGGATATGATAAACGATAGCATGAGTAAAAACGCAAATGCGGCTGAATTTTTGCTTGCGCGCGACAGAGTCGGGGCGTTTAGCGAGCTAGCTAAAAATAGCTCAAAAGATAAAATTTTAGTCCCTTATGAGGCGGCTGAGCTAATTGGCTCACTTAGCGTTTTAAAAAATTTCTTAGCTAAGGATAAGGCGTGATAAGTCCTTTTATAATGATAGCCATAGGCGCGCTCTTGTGCGTGGCTGAGCTTATGCTATTTTCATTTTATCTGCTCTTTTTTGGCGTCGCTTTTATCATCGTTGGGGCGATAAATTTTGGCTTTGGTTTTGAGTGGAGCTTTCAAATTTTAGCTGTCCTAGTGCTTGCCTTTATCTTGCTTGCGCTCTTAAAAGCGCCGTTAAAGAGCAAATTTATGGCAAAAAAAGAGAGCTTTAATGAGGAATTTTTAGATGAGCCAGGCGTTGGTGAGATCAGAGAAAATATGGTCTATTTTAAAGGCACTCTTTGGAAGTATGACGGAGTGCTAAAAAACGGCGAGAAAGTGCAGGTTTTAGGCATTAAAGGCGACAAGGTTATATTAAAATAAAGTGCCATTTGGCACTTTATCTATTTTGCGTGGGCTGGGCAGCCTGCTGGCATTTGCTCATGCATCGCACCTTGCATGCCGTGATGTGGGCAGCTTGGCATATTTTCTTGCATCATTTTTTGATGATGAGCACATCCACAACTTGCACCTTGAGGCCCTGCTGGCTTTGGCTCATTTTTAGCACAACCAACTAAAAATAGCCCGCAGATAACGGCAAATATAACCTTTTTCATAACTCGCTCCTTTAAAGAATTTCTCACATTTTAGCCTTTAAAAATTAATTTTTTCATAACGCCTGATTTATCATATTTAAAAGCATTTTTGGCTAAACTCTCGCCCAAAAATAAGCAAAATAAAAGGTTAAATTTGAAAAGACTTAGTGTAAATGAAGCCATCGATCTTATAGAAAATGCACCGCTTTACGAGCTTGGCAAGATGGCGCTAGCTAGAAAAAAAGAGCTTCATCCAGAGGGCATTACGACCTTCATCGTAGATCGCAACATCAACTATACAAATGTCTGCTGGGTGGATTGTAAATTTTGCGCATTTTACCGCCACGCAAAAGAAGAGGACGCTTACGTGCTAAGTTTTGAGGAGATCGGCAAGAAGATCGAGGAGCTAATAGCCATTGGCGGCACGCAAATTTTATTTCAAGGTGGCGTTCATCCAAAGCTAAAGATCGAGTGGTACGAGGAGCTTGTCGCCTATATCAGCAAGCACTATCCAAGCATCACGATACATGGCTTTTCTGCCGTTGAGATCGACTACATCGCAAGAATTTCAAAAATTTCTACAAAAGAGGTCCTAAAACGCCTAAACGAAAAGGGCTTATACTCGATGCCGGGAGCTGGAGCGGAGATTTTAAGCGACAGGGTGCGTGACATCATCGCCCCTAAAAAGTGCGACACCGCAGACTGGCTTCGCATACACAAAGAGGCGCACGAGCTTGGCATGAAGACGACTGCTACGATGATGTTTGGCACGGTTGAGAGCACCCGCGAGATCGTGGAGCACTGGGAGCATATCAGAAATTTACAAGATGAAACGGCTGGATTTAGGGCATTTATACTTTGGAGCTTTCAAGGGCTAAATACAAAACTCATGCAAGAATTCCCAGAGATCGAAAAGCAAAGTTCAAACGTCTATCTAAGGCTTCTTGCGGTTTCAAGGCTCTTTTTGGATAACTTTAAAAATATCCAAAGCAGCTGGGTCACGCAGGGCAGCTATGTAGGCCAGCTAGCGCTTCTTTTTGGCGCAAACGACCTTGGTAGCACAATGATGGAGGAAAACGTCGTAAAGGCAGCAGGGGCAAGCTTTAGGATGAATCAAGACCAGATGATCGAGCTTATAAAAGATGTCGGCGAAATTCCAGCTAAGCGCAACACAAACTACGATATTTTGGAGAAATTTTAGATGAAAATTTTAGATATCAATGTAAAAAATGTAAAAATCCCAGTCGTTTTTGAAAGCTCAAAAGCGATGCCAGTAGTGAGCCTAAAGCTAGTTTTCAAAGCAGCTGGTAGCTCGCAAAATGGCAAGCTTGCAGGCCTTGCAAGGCTAAGTGCAAATTTGCTAAACGAGGGCGATATGAAGCTAGGCTCGGCTAAATTCGCTAAAGAGCTTGAAGTGCGGGCGATTAGCCTAAATGCAAGCTGCGGCTTTGAGACATTTTGCATCGATATAAACTGCTTAAAAGAGCACTTTGCCTTTGCGTGCGGCAAGCTAAAAGAGCTTATAAGCGCTCCAAATTTAACTGATGAAATTCTAAATAGGTGCAAAACCGTCACACTTGGCGAGATCGCAGCAAATGAAAACGACTTTGACTACGTGGCAAGACAGGGGCTTTTTGAGATTTTATACCCAAAAAGCGTGCTTTCAGAGCCTAGTATCGGTACTAAAAAGAGCATAAAAGCGATCACGCTTGAGGATGTAAGTAAATTTTTAAACGAGCATTTAGACCTTTCAAATTTGCTTTGCGTGCTTGGTGGCGACATCGACGAGAAGCAGACAAAAGAGCTTGCTAGCGTTTTAGAAATTCTAAAACCTGGCAAGGTGCGAAAACTAGAGCGCTTTAGCCCAAGCGAAAAGTGCGAAAGTAGCGAGATCATCAGGCAAAGCGAGCAGGCATATATCTACTTTGGCGCACCATTTAATGTAAAACCTGAAGAGAAATACAAGGTTGCAGTGGCGACATTTATTTTAGGTGAGGGTGGCTTTGGCTCGAGGCTAATGGAGGAAATCCGCGTGAAAAGAGGGCTTGCATACAGCGCCTACGCTAGAAATTTGCTAAATCTCTCTTACAGCCAGCTTTACGGCTACATGCAGACAAAAAATGAGAAAAAAGATGAAGCTATCGCCGTTATAAAAGAGGAAATTTTAAAATTTAGCAAAAAAGGCGTTAGCAAGGCCGAGCTTGAGCAGGCGAAGAAATTTTTACTTGGTTCGTTGCCACTTAGACTTGAGACGCTATTTAAGCGCCTTGACATCGCACAAGGCGAGTTTTACGAACATGGCGAGCTTGGGGTATTTTTAAAGGACCTTGATAAAATTTCAGCCCTTTCGCTAAGCGAGCTAAATAGCTTTATAAAAGCCCACGCAGAGATAAACGAGCTAAGTTTTTGCGTCTTAAAAAATGAAATTTGAAGCAAGTGACAGAGCAAAACTTCTAAAAATAGGCGTGCTTAGCCTGCTTGACCTTGCTCTTGTGCTGCCAAAGGGCTTTGAGGATACGACGATCGCTAAGAGCCCAAGAGAAGGGCAGGTCTGCATAAATGTAAAGATCACTTCGCTCGCTTCGCGCCCTGGCATGCTGACAGCACTTGCCTTTTGCGAGCTGTGGCAAAGTAGCGTAAAGATCGTCATTTTTAACGCAAAGTCTTGGCATTACGGCGCTTTTAAGGTCGGCAAAGAGATGGCTATATATGGGCTTTGCTCCTACGCCTTTGGCTCGTGGCAGATAGTAAATCCAAAAATCACCACAAAAATAGGCCAGATCGTGCCTAAATTTAAGACCGAGCTAAAAGATGAAGAGCTAAAAAAACTCATCTTAAAATATCTAAATTTACAAAATTTACTAGCCGAGGGCTTAAATGAAAAAGAAGCTAAATTTCTAGCTGATTTGCAGCGGCTAGATGAGCAAAGCGTGCAAATTTTATACCGCCTAAAAAATGATGGCGAGGGCATGGAAATCTTAAAATTTGTAGAAATTTTTAACTACATAAAAAAGCTAAGTGCCAAAAAAACCTACTTTAAAAGCCCAAAAATCAAGCTTTTTGACATAAGCTCTTGGCTTAAGAGCCTGCCATTTACGCCGACAAATGATCAGATAAACGCGATAAATGACATCAGAGACGACCTTAGTGCTGTGCAGGCAAAAAGGCGCGTCATAATGGGCGACGTGGGAAGCGGCAAGACGCTGGTGATCCTAGCAGCAGCTCTTAGCGTCTATCCGCAAAGTGCCATTTTGATGGCGCCAACAAGCATCTTAAGCGAGCAAATTTATAACGAAGCAAAGAGGCTGCTACCGCCTTTTATGAATGTGATGCTGGTGCGAAGCGGGGAGAAAAAGATAGACTTTAGCGGGGTAAATTTGATCGTTGGCACGCATGCGCTACTCTTTCACGAGCTGCCAAATTCGCCGCTTGTTATGGTCGATGAGCAGCACCGCTTTGGCTCAAACCAGCGTAAAAAGATAGAAGAGCTTGCCTCAAACGAGGACGAGCGAGCAAATTTCGTGCAGTTTTCAGCTACTCCGATACCTAGGACGCTAAGTTTAATCCAGTCTGAGATCGTAAAATTTAGCTTTTTAAAGCAGATGCCGTTTAAGAAAAATATAACGAGCCAAATTTTAGGCACTAGCGAGTTTGACTTTTTGCTAGCTCATATCAAAAAGCAGGTAGAAAATGGCTTTCAAGTAGCCATCATCTATCCGTTAGTCGAGAGCAGCGAAAAATCAAACTACCAAAGTCTAAGCGAGGCACAGGGCTTTTGGCTAAAGAATTTCAAAAATGTCTTTGTCACGCACGGCAAGGACAAAGAGAAAGAGGAAATTTTAAGGCGATTTAGAGAAGAGGGCGAAATTTTGCTCTCAACCACCGTTGTTGAGGTTGGTATTTCGCTGCCAAGGCTAAATACGATAGTGATCGTGGGCGCTGAGCGGTTGGGGCTTGCCACGCTTCATCAGCTACGAGGCAGAGTGGGGCGAAATGGCGGCGATGGATACTGCTTTTTATTTACCAAGCTAAAAGAGGCGCCAGCTAGGCTAAAAGAATTTTGCGCGACAAATGACGGCTTTAAGGTGGCCGAGCTTGATCTGAAAAATCGCCAAAGCGGCGACATACTAAATGGCTTTTTTCAGCATGGAGCGACCTTTAACTTTTATGGCTACGAGGACGACATCACGCAGGCTGCAAAGGCCAGAGTGGCGGAATTTAAAAATAAAGCTCAAATTTGATCTTGTGGGTTGTGTTAAATTTAAGGTAGATAATTTTTTGGCTAAGAGGATTTAAATTTGCGTCAAATTTAAGATGAGGGCGCAAGCTTTTATGGCTAGCTTTAAATTTGATAGAAAATGGCAACTATTACGCGGTTGATTTGGTTTTGTTGCGACTGGTCTTGTCTTTTTCAATATTGCTGTTAAAAAAGGGTTGCTAGCAAACCAGTCTAGGCTCTCTGTGACAAAATGGCTCAGGGTTTTAAAAAGGTCTTTGCTTTTGCGCTATATCTAAATTTGTCTTACCTAGCGAAATCTAATCTTTCGCAGGCTCTTTCAAAATTTACATGAAATTTGATATGGCAGGATAAATTTGCTCTTTTTGTCGCTCACTCCCAAACTCCTATATTTTCTTTCTTAAATTTCGCCATCATATCTTCGTTACCAGAGTTTTCGCTAACCCAAATCCACTCTTTGATATTTTTCGTTAGCCATTCGTTTTTTACTGCGTATTTACAAACAAATAATGCTAGGTTTGCTAAATCTTTTTCATCGCCTTTTGCGTGAAAAGTATTTTTGTCAATCCTAATCAGATTACATTGTTCGGCAAGTCTGTCCAAATACTCGTAAATTACGTCTAGTTTATACTTTTTCTCTCTTAAAACCTTTTCTTCATCGATCACGATCTTTGTGCCTAGTAGTGGGTAAGCCATAGTTATCCTTTCAAATTTATTTTGCATTTTAGCATTTATGGTTAGTAAATTTAAGTAGAAATTTTTAGATAAAACGAGTGATCTGCCCTTAAAAATTAAGAGCAGATAAATTTATAGTGGATAAGTGAGGCAGCAGTTTCTTTTTACTTCGTCGATGTAGCTCACGTTTAAATTTAGTCCGTAAAGCTTGCTTAAATTCTCACTTCTAATGATCTCATCAACCGTGCCAAATCCAACCTCGCCATCACCTTTTACAAGTGCTACATATCCACCAAGAAGCACGGCAAAGTCAGGATTGTGAGTGGTTAGCACGACCGAGTAGCCAAGCTCTTTTAGCCATTTGACGGTGCGTAGGAATTTATACTGGTTGCCAAAATCAAGCGCGCTCGTTGGCTCGTCAAATATGATCATCTTTGGCTGCGCAGCCATCGCACGAGCAATCATACACATCTGCTTTTGACCGCCACTCATCTGCGTGATGAAGCGATCCTCAAGATACTCGATCTCAAGTTTTTTGGTGTAAATTCTAGCGATCTCTTCATCCTCTTTGCTAGGTCTTGCAAAGATACCAAGGTGCGCCGCACGCCCCATCGTGATAAACTCAAGTCCAGTGTAGTCATACTCTGTAACCTCGCTTTGAGCCACGTACGCCATGATCTTAGCGCGCTCTTTGTTGCTTAGGCTATCTACGTTTTTACCATCAAGAAAGATCTCGCCTGAAACTGGCTTTAGCGAGCCGCTTATTAAGCCTAAAGTTGTTGATTTGCCAGCTCCATTTCGACCAAGTATGGTTAAAATCTCACCTGCGCCTATCTTTAAATTTACATTTTCTAGTTTGCCAGCCCCATTTGGGTAGCTAAAGTTTAAATTTCTAACTTCAAGCATCATGCAACCTTTTTATTTCGCCATAAAACCCAGACGAAAAATACCGTGCCGATAAAGCCAGTAAGTACGCCAAGAGGCACTTCGCTCACGCTTATGCTGCGCGCTAAAGTATCAACAAAAAGCAAAAATATCGCACCCATAAATATACTTGCAGGCATGCTTTTTATGTTATTTGCGCCAACTAGCATACGCGCTAAGTGAGGCATGAGAAGCCCCACCCATGCGACTATGCCGCTTATGCAGACACTGCACGCTGTAAGAAGCGTAGCGCAGATGATGATGACAGCGCGCTCAAAAGCCACATTTACGCCTAGCCTAGCCGCACTCTCGTCGCCAAGAGAGAGCAAATTTATACGCCAGCTCATGGCGATAAGTAAAATGGCGCAGATGATCATCACTGGAGCTACGTATATTAAGTTATCGCTATCAAGCTTTGCAAGGCTACCAAGCTGCCAATAAACAATGTCAGGTAGCTTTGTCTCAGGGTCTGCGACATATTTTAAAAAGCCGATTATTGAGCCCATGAGGCCACTTACAATGATACCAGAAAGAACCAGCATAAGCGTGCTCGCGCGCCCCATCATCTTGGGTATGGCTAGAGTGATAGCAACGGCTGCTAGGCCAAAGCCAAATGCAAAAATTTGTATCCAAAATAGCGATAGATCAAAGATGATAGCAGTTGCTGCTCCCACGCAAGCACCAGCCGAGACGCCAAGAAGATCAGGGCTTACTAGCTGGTTTTTAAAGACGCCTTGATAGGCTGCACCGCTCACGCTAAGAGCAGCACCGACTAAGATAGCGGCTATAATGCGCGGTATGCGTAAATTTTCTATCACGTTTGTGATGTTGCTAGCTGCGCCATCTCCAAGACCAAAGCTGTGAGCTAGCACGCTAAAGACGTCGTTAAATGGTATGTAAAATCTACCAACGCCCAGTGCGACAAAGGCGCAAACAAGCGTTAGTAGAGCTAAAAAGATAACAACTATTGAAAAATTTGCGTTTTTCATATCTTATTTACTGCTACCATCTGGATTTAGGCCTTTTAAGATATAGCCATACTCTGTATCGGTAAGCTCGTGACCTAAAAACTCTTTATAAAACTCTTTTGTTTTTACTTTCATATCGACATCTTTAAATAGATCTGGTTGGATAGTTTTTGCTGCCCATAAAATTTGAAGTACGTTTTCAGCACCATATCTATCCCAGCTAAATACACCTTTTGGGTTACCATAAACTTTGCCGTTTTTAACAGCGTTTGAGCCAGAGAATGCAGGGTGCTCTTTTATCTTTTTGATCTGTGCGTCTGTGTCATTGCCGCCAACGATGATGATATCAGGGTTTGCATTGATGATCTCTTCAGCGCTAACTTCGATCATTGAACCCTCAGTATTGATAGCATTTACACCGCCACCTAGCTTGATCCAAGTATTTTCGATAGTGTTTGTGCCATCAACTTTTAGCAAATTTGCACCACCAAGCAAGTGAAGTACTTTTGGACGTTTAGCATCAGGGATGCTTTTTGTTCTTGCTGTTACAAACTCAGAGTTATCGTGGATTTTACTAGCAAGTTTTTCAGCTTTTTTTCTAGCGTCATCAGTGCCTATAACTTCAGCTGTTGCGTAGATGCTTTTTTCCATATCTGGGTAGTCTCTAAAGATCAAATTTACCGCGCTAAAGCCGTTTTTGATAAGCTCGTCTTGGTAGTTTTTGTTAGAAACTATGATAACATCAGGGGCAAGCTTAACAAGCTCTTCGATCTGAAGGTCTTTGCCGTTTAGTGCAGCTGGTAAATTTTTAAGTTTTGGATAGACGTGCTCAAACCACTTGTTGGTTTTGATCAGATCAGTTGTGGCTACAACCTTATCCATACCGCCAAGTGCTAGGATGATCTCGTTGTTTGCATTCCACAGTGCTGCGATCTTCTCAACTTTTCCTGGGACGCTTACTTTTACGCCTTGCATATCGGTGATACTTCTTGCAGACTCAGCAGCGCTTAGGCTAAGAGCTGCAAAAAGTGAAGCAACAAGGCCTATTTTAGCCACTTTGTGCATGAAATTCATTTGCATATTTTTTCCTTTTTTTCGTGTGAAATAGTTTGGTTGCTATATTACTGCTATTTACATTAATATTGTGTAAAATTTGCATGTTCATTGTGAAAAAATTGCATATTTTGTAAATTCATATAAAGCTAATAGGATAAATATTCTCTTTTTATTGACATATATCATTAGTCACTATTTTGAAATGAGATAAACTTTCTCCTAAATTTTAAAAAAGGAGAATTGATGCGTGAATACAAAAGATACTGGCTCGCACTTGTTGCTGTGCTGGTAGTTTGCTTTAGTATTTTAGGCTACTACGGCGTTGAGGTTTATAGAAATTCGCCTCCAGTTGTAAATTTCACTGACGAAAATGGCAAGGTCGTGATCGATAAAGAGAGTATCTACAAAGGTCAAGAGGCTTGGCAAAGCATAGGCGGTATGCAAGTTGGCTCTGTTTGGGGGCACGGGGCATATCAAGCGCCTGATTGGAGTGCGGACTGGCTTCACAAAGAGTTAGTTGCCTTTTTAGAGATCAAAGCTGATGAAATTTATCATCTAAAATACGCCGATCTAAACGCCGAGCAAAAGGCAAATTTAAAGGTTTTGCTTAAAAAAGAGTATAGAGAAAATAGCGTAAAGGACGATAAATTTGTGCTAAGCACTGATAGGCTAAAGGCGATAAGTCAAGTAGCTAGCGAGTATGCTGCTCTTTTTGGAGATGATCCTAAGTTTAAATCATTAAGAGAAGCTTATGCGATGAAAGAAAACACGCTCCCAGGTGCAAGCGACAGAGCTGATCTAAACAACTTCTTCTTCTGGTCAGCCTGGGCGACAGCGACAAACAGACCTGGCAGCGAGGCAACCTACACAAATAACTGGCCACACGAGCCGCTAATCGATAACGTGCCAACAAGTGAGAATATCTTTTGGTCGATCGCAAGCGTCGTGATACTTCTAACAGGAGTTGGACTTCTTGTTTGGTTTAGCTCATTTTATGGCAAAAAAGATGATGAAAAGCTTGAGATTGTTAGCGAAGATCCTCTTAAAAAGCTAAATTTAACACCATCACAAAAGGCGCTTAAAAAGTATCTCTTTGTCACGCTAGCTCTTTTTGCGTTTCAAATTTTAATAGGCGGCTTTACAGCTCACTACACAGTCGAAGGACAAGAATTTTATGGCATAAATTTATCAGCCTACATTCCTTATTCGCTTGCTAGAACGTGGCATATACAAGCTAGTATCTTCTGGATAGCGACTGGATTTTTAGCAGCTGGACTATTTTTAGCCCCTATCATAAATGGCGGCAAGGATCCAAAATTTCAAAAGCTTGGCGTTGATCTGCTCTTTTACGCGCTACTTTTCCTTGTAGTTGGCAGTTTTGTGGGCGAATATCTAGCTATCGCAAACATCATGCCTATAAATTTAAGCTTCTGGCTAGGACATCAAGGATATGAATACATCGATCTTGGACGTGTTTGGCAGATCATTTTGTTTGTCGGTCTTGTCATCTGGATGTTGCTTTTACTTCGTGGATTTGCAGGCGGCTTTAAAAACAAAGGCGATAAAAATTTACTAGCTATCTTTGCTATGTCAGCGGTTGCGGTTGGCTTATTTTACGGAGCAGGACTATTTTATGGACAAAGAAGTCCATTACCAGTGATGGAGTATTGGCGCTGGTGGGTCGTGCATCTTTGGGTTGAGGGCTTTTTTGAAGTCTTTGCGACGGCTTCACTCGCCTTTGTCTTTGTCTCACTGGGCCTTGTCTCAAAAAGATTTGCGACATTTCAAACGCTTGCAAGTGCGTCACTCTTTATGATAGGCGGGATCCCAGGCACCTTCCATCACCTCTACTTTGCAGGCACTACAACGCCTATAATGGCTATTGGTGCAAGTTTTTCAGCGCTTGAGGTCGTGCCTTTAGTCTTGCTTGGAGCTGAGGCGTATGAGCACTACAAACTTCAGTTCGCTCAAAGCTGGGCTAAAACGCTTAAGTGGCCACTTTACTGCTTCATCGCAGTTGCCTTTTGGAATATGCTAGGTGCTGGTGTCTTTGGATTTTTGATAAATCCTCCGATTTCACTATTTTACATCCAAGGACTAAATACAACGCCAGTTCACGGACACGCGGCACTATTTGGTGTTTATGGATTTTTGGCACTTGGCTTTGTTTGGCTTGTGGCTACTTATCTATTTAAAGGGCAAGAATTTGATGAAAATCTGATGAAAGTTGGCTTTTGGGGGCTAAATGCAGGACTTATGCTAATGATCGTGCTTTCACTACTTCCAATAGGAATTTATCAAGCATTTGCAAGCTTGGAGCAGGGCATGTGGTATGCAAGAAGTGCTGAGCTTTTACAACAGTCACACTTGCAAAATTTAAGATGGTTAAGGATGCTTGGCGATACGATTTTAATAATCGGCGGCATCTGCTTCTTTGCTCAGCTTTTAAAATTTATGCTTAATAAAAAGGCTTAAATTTATGGGGGCGCTTTGCCCCTTTATTTAAGCTATCTTTTCATAAAATAGTGCAAATTTAAAGGATAGAAATGATGATATTTTTAAAGAGAATTTGCGTTACATTTGTCGTGCTTTTGCACCTATTTTTGGCGTTTTTGGTTGATTTTTCATTTCCGCACTACGCAAGCGTGCAGATAACTGGCGGCGACGTAAAACGCATGGATAAAGATGGCATAATAGACGCCAAAAACCCAGCCGATGGACCTGTAAGAGACGTCTATTTTATCTACACAAAAGATGCGAAAAACGCTGAAAAAGTTATGGCTTATAGAAACGAAGATACGGCGTGGGGCTTTCCATTTTATTTTAAATTTAACTCAGCCGACATCCAAGCCAAGGCTCAAGGCTTTACAAATAGCGATAAAAACGTCACTATCAAATACTATGGATATAGAATTTCTATGCTAAACGAGTTTAGAAACGCGATCTCGATAAAAGATAGCGGCACAAACACCAGCTGGCCTATCGCTAGCTACGTGCTTTACTTTATCTTATTTATCTCGCTCATCATTTGGATAAGAAAGATAAACAAGGCTTTTGCGCCAAAAGTTGAAAATTTAGAGACAAAAAAAGAGGCTCTTTAAATCAGGGGCTTTATCAGCCCTTTTTGTTTATAAGATCAATGAGCCTAACGTCCTCGCTTCTTACGATTAGGCTCTTTGGCAAGTTAAATTTAGCTATTACCTCGCACTCTTTCTCTCTCATTTGCCCATCATCTTTTTCGTGATCGAAGCCTAAGATATGCAGCAAGCCATGTGTGAAAAGTAGCGCAGTTTCGGCATCTTCGCTGTGATTTAGCTCGGCTGCTTTTTCTTTTACCATATCTTTGTTTATGACTATTGAGCCAAGCGGGGCGTGGACGATGAGCTCAAGGGGAAAGCTTAATACGTCAGTGGTTTTGTCTATGCCACGCTCAGATCTGTTTAGCTCTCTCATCTCATCTTTGTTGATAAAAACTAACTCAACTTCACCTGGTGTTAGATATGAGCAAATTTGATCTAAAATTTCAGGATAACTCTCTTCACAAAGTATCATTTTTGGCTTGTCCTTAGTAAATTTTTGTATAATTTTAGCAAATTTAAAGGGCAAAATATGAAAAAAGCAGTTTGTATAATGAGCGGTGGTATGGATAGCACACTTTGCGCTGTGATGGCAAAAAGGGCTGGATATGATGTAGTCGCACTTCATTTTGATTACGGACAAAGAACAATGAAACGAGAAAAGCGCGCGTTTGACGAGATATGTGAGCGACTGGGCGTGGTTAAAAAAATAAATTTAGACGTTAGCTTCATCGCTCAAATAGGCGGAAACTCGCTAACGGATAAGAGCCTGCAGATAAGAAAAGATGGCGTTAGTAAGGATGTGCCAAACACCTACGTGCCGTTTAGAAATGGCGTATTTATCTCAATCGCTGCTGCGCTTGCCGAAAAAGAGGGGGCGCAGGCGATCTATATAGGCGTGGTCGAGGAGGATAGCTCCGGGTATCCTGACTGCAAAGAGAGCTTTATAAAAAGCATAAATGAGGCGATAAATTTAGGCACTTCGGCTGATTTTTCTTGCGAGATTTTCACGCCGCTTGTAAATTTAAGCAAGGCCGATATCGTGGCAAAGTCGCTTGAGCTTGGCTCGCCAGTAGAGCTAACATGGAGCTGCTACGAGAGCGAAGATGAGGCATGCGGGCTTTGTGATAGCTGCAGACTAAGGCTAAATGGCTTTAAAAAAGCAAACGCCGTTGATAAAATCCCTTATAAAAAGTGAAATTTGGCTTGAAATTTAAAAGCTAGCCACTATAAATTTAGTAGCTAGCCTAAAATTTATTCTAAATTTAGCTCACTTATCTGTTTTGCAAGCTTCTCTTTGTACTCGCTCAAAGAGCTTTTGATGATATTTGCATAGTCATTTTGATTTACTAAAAGATACTCCTCTTTGCGTTTTACAACCGTGCTTAGCTCCTTGTTATTTACGTTTAAAGTGGTGCTTATATCAGCGTTTAGACCGACTTTTACCGCACCAAGCGTTAAGTAAGTCCAAAGTTTTTCTATCTTTGCATTGACACTTATCGTATCCTTATCTACTTCATTTTCATTTTTTATGACCTGGTAGCCGTTGCTTCTAAAGGCATCCTCGATGCGCGCCCTTACTACGCTAGTTGTCCTTTGCTTGTTTTCTAAAATGACGTTCCATAGCCCTTTGCCGTAGCTATTTCTGGTTCTGCCGATGTATTTTTGCTTCTCTTTTGCGCTAACTTCATTTACATTGTGCTTGTATAAAGATGGAGTGCTGGCTTGTTTTGGGTTGTTTTCAAAAGCCCTCACATCCTTGACACTTTCGATGTAAATTTTGGTCTTTTTGCTAACATTTGAAGGTGCTTGCTCGTCAGGTAAGCTCACAAATATCCCCTTTGGAGCGCAGCCACAAAGCATAAAAGCGGCAAATACCACTAGTAGTAAATTTTTCATTTTCATCCTTTTAAATAAATTTCAAATGTAAATCGTTTTTTTTGTAAATTTTATTAACTCTTTGTGACAAATTTCAAATTTATATTTTGATATCCATAATCATAAAATCTTAAATTTAACAACTAAAATTTAAATTTAACTTTTCTTGACTGCTATCAACCAAAATAGCTAGCCACCTAGGATAAAATCCGCTTAAATTTTTAAATTCACAAGGAGAGACGATGAAAGATATGAAGATGTTTTGCCATCAGTGCGAGATGAGCGCTGAGGATGGATGTGGTGCAAAGGGCCAGCCTATGGGCACCTGTGGCAAGAGTGACACGCTAGCACTTTTGCAAGATACGATGGTTTTTGGTTTAAAAGGTCTTAGCGCATACCGCCACCACGCACACGAGCTTGGCGCTGATACTAGCAACGTTGATCGCGTTATGGCTGATACGCTTTATTTCACGCTTACAAACTCAAATTTCAACTTCGATGAGCACATCAAGCAGCTTCTTGAAGTAGGCGGTGCTGGCGTTGAGGTGATGAACCTACTAAGCGAGGCTCACACAGCTAAATTTGGCATCCCAACACCAGTTAGAGTGAGCCAAAACAAGGTCGAGGGCAAGGCGATCTTAGTAAGCGGCCACAACCTGCACGCTCTAAAAGCGCTACTTGAGGCGACAAAAGATAAAGGCATCAACATCTACACTCACTCAGAGATGCTCCCAGCTCACGGATACCCAGAACTACGCAAGTACAGCCACCTAAAAGGCAACGTCGGCAAGGCGTGGTTTGACCAAACTAAGCTATTTAACGAATTTAAAGGCGCGATTTTGATGACAACAAACTGCATCGTGCCACTACGCTCAAACTGCACATACGCTGATAGGCTATTTGGCTACTCGATCGCAGGCACAAACGGCGTAAAACACATCGAAAACGACGACTTCACACCACTTATCGAGTGCGCACTAGCCTGTGGCGACGTTAGCGGCTTTGATAGCGACGAGAGCCTAGTAACTGGCGGCCACTACAAGACTATCCTAACTTTAGCCCCACAAATTTTAGAGGCGATAAACACTGGCAAGATCCGCAGATTTTTCGTGATCGCTGGCTGTGACGCACCTGGCAAGGGACGCGAGTACTATAGAGAGCTAGCTGCTAGCCTTCCAAAAGACTGCGTGATACTTACTTCAAGCTGTGGTAAATTTAGATTTAACGATATAGACTTTGGTAACGTCCCAGGCACCGAGCTACCACGCTACATCGACCTTGGCCAGTGCAACGACAGCAACGGCGCAGTTAAGATCGCCCTTGCACTAAGCGAGGCAACAGGTATCGCAGTAAATGACCTACCAGTTTCTATCGTGCTAATGTGGATGGAGCAAAAAGCGGTCATCATCTTGCTAGCGCTATTTAGCCTTGGTATCAAAAACATCAACGTAGGACCTAGCTTGCCTAAATTTTTCAATGAAGAGATCATAAATTTCTTAGTGGATAAATTTAATGTTAGACCAATTAGCGGCGACGCGCAAGCTGATCTAAAATACTTCTTAGTTGAGTAAAAAACAGCCAGGGCTTAGGCTCTGGCTCTAAATTTAAAAGAGTCCGCTTTGCTCTTTGCTTTGACTTAAGCTATCAAGTAGATCCTCTTTTTTGCAAAGCACAAGGGCATAGACGAAATTTTGTAGCTTCTTTATCTCGTCTAAATTTTCATAAAAAATGGCGTTTTCAACCTTTAGCGTGCTATCTTTTGGCAGGCAAAATTTAAGCTCGCTTTCGCTGAAATTTCGCCTTAGAAATATGCTTTCAGTCAAAAATAGCTCTTCGTCTTCTTCAGCTATCACCGCTCTAAAACTGCTACCAAAGCCAACTGGCTTAAAGTCTTTGTCGATAAAGACTGGGTCAAAGTGCGATGAAATCCTGCTCTCTGTCACTTTAAAGCCGATATTGTTTTTCTTAAGATAGCCAAGAAGTCCGCAAAACATCCCAGCAAAAACCCGTGGGATAGATAAATTTTGATAGTATTTGTCGTCGTAAATGAGCGTTGTAAAGAAGATCGAGCTTGGATTTAGCACGCTTATGTTTGTGTCAGTCCAGGCTGTCTCGTAAAGTAGCGAGAGCCTTTGAAGTATCCTCGTATCGTCGCTAAAAAATGTGTCAAATAAATTTGCATGAAAAATTTTATAAAAAAGCTCGGTTAAATTTTCAGGTATAACGTGGGCGTTTTTTTCGAGGTGCGACTTCTCTAAAAGCGCTTTTATGAAGGGATTGACCGCGCAAAATTTGATATTTTTGTGGATCGCTTCAAAGCGCATGAGCTTGATGATAGCCGTTTGCAGGCTTGCTACCTTGATAAAGGCTATCTCATCGTCGCTTGGCGTGATCTCCTCTTCACTAATGATAGCGTAGGCTCCTTGCTTTATCGCAGGTGCGATCTGATCGCTTTGCGTAGCGATTAGAGCGTAGCCTCGTTTTATATTTTTAGCCTCAAACGCGAAGCTAGTCACGCTTGAGATGCTTGGGTTGTTTAAAATTTGCCCATTTATTATGTGGGTTAAATTTTCTATCGTCATTTAGCCAACGATCGCGCCGTTTTTGACCTTGCTCTGCGTGCCAAGAAGCGTTAGTGAGCCGTCTGATGCGCTTAGGATCATGCCTTGTGAGACGTATTTTTTCATCATCGTTCGCTCTTTTAAATTTGCTAAAACGCAAACTTGCTTGCCTACAAGTGAGCTAGGCTCGTAGTATTTGGCGATGCCAGATAAAATTTGACGTGGCTGCTCCTCGCCAAGATCTATCTTAAATTTAAGCAGTTTCTCGCTGCCCTCGACCCTTTCGCACTCGAGTACTTCGCCTACTTTTATAACGATCTTTGCAAAGTCATCGATACTAATGATCTCATCCTCTTTTTTCTCCTCTTTTGGCTCGGCCTTTGCCTCTACTTTTGGCTCTTCTTTTAGTCCTCTTACCTCGCCCATTAGCTCTTTTTCTATCCTTGGGAAAAGTGGCTCAGTAGCTTTTGCCATAAAATTTGAAATTTCATTTTTCAATACAAGACTCTCATAAGAGGCCGTATCTATGCTAAAGCCAAGCGTGTCAGCTATCTTAGCACAAGTTTTTGGCATGGCTGGGCTAAGTAGTATCGCCACTTTTGCAAGTAAATTTGCGCAAAGTGCCACGAGCGCGTTTGCCTCGTCACTTTTGCCAGCTTTTACAAGTGACCATGGCTCATACTTCGCAACGGCTGCGTTTGCAAGCGTTACAACCTTCCAAAGATCCTCTAAATAGCGGTTTGTCGCTAAATTTTCTAAATTTTTAATTGCCTCATCAAGATAGCCCTTCGCCTCATCAAGCTCGGCTTTGTGAAATTTGATCACATCTTTTGAGTTGATCTTGTAGTCGCTATACTTTGCGCTCATGCCTACGATGCGGCTTAGCAAGTTGCCAAGTCCGTTGCCAAGCTCTGAGTTTATGCGTTCGATCAAGGCCTTTTGGCTGTAGTCGCCATCTTGTCCAAACGGCACCTCTCTAAGCAAAAAGTATCTGAAATTTTCAAGCCCATAAGCGTTTGCGACCTCTCTTGGGTTTATGACATTACCCTTGCTTTTGCTCATCTTTTCGCCATCTATCGTCCACCAGCCGTGCGCTGCGACGTGTTTTGGCAGTGGCAAGCCAAGGCTCATCAAAAATGCCGGCCAATAAACTGCGTGAAAACGCAAAATGTCTTTGCCAACGATGTGTGTCGTGTGTGGCCAAAAGTCCATTCTAGCGTTATCTCTTGAGTATCCTAGTGTTGTTAAGTAGTTTATGAGCGCATCAAGCCAGACGTACATAACGTGCTTGTCGTCATTTGCGCTCTTTGGTAGCTTTATGCCCCAGTCAAAGCTCGTCCTTGTCACAGATAGATCTTTTAATCCGCCTTTTACAAAGCTTACGACCTCGTTTTTCTTGCCCTTTGGGATGACGCAAAGCTCGTCGTTTTCATACCATTTTAAAAGCGCGTCTTCATATTTTGAAAGTTTGAAAAAGTAGCTCTCTTCTTTAACCAAAGATGTCACGCGGCCGCAGTCTGGACAGCGGTTGTCCTCAAGTAGGTCTCTTTGGTTAAAAAATGTCTCGCAGCTAACGCAGTAAAAGCCCTCGTATTCGCCCTTGTAGATATCGCCGTTTGCTTGCATCTTTTCAAAGACATTTTGCACGGTTTGCTTGTGCTCTTCGTCGGTTGTCCTTATGAAGTGGTCGTAGCTTATCTCAAATTCATCCCAAAGCGATCTAAATTTCGCACTGATCTCATCAGCATACTCTTTTGGAGTTTTGCCTCTAGCGCGAGCTGCTTGCTCGATCTTTTGACCATGCTCATCAGTGCCAGTCATGAAGTAGGTCTCTTTGCCTTGCAAGCGGTTAAATCTAGCTAGAGTATCAGCGATGATAGTCGTGTAGGCGTGGCCGATGTGTGGCACGTCATTTACGTAATAAATCGGAGTGGTTATATAAGCTTTTTCTTTCATATTTTTCCTTTAAATTTAAAAATCAAATCCGCCGTCACTGCCGGTGTTGCCTTTTGACATCGAGTTGTAGCAGCTATTTACATACTCTATCCTCGTCTCGCAGTCAAAAAATGCCTCGCAGTTAAAACAGCTTTTGCGACCTTTTTGCTCTTGACACTCTTGCATAACTTTTGCCTTTTGTTTTAGGGCTAGCTCAAATGCGTCAAGTGGCTCGTTTGCTTGTGTTTCTTGCATTATTTTTGCTCGTAAAATTTATGCAAAAGAGAAATTTCATCACGCGAACCAAAGAAGCATGGCGTAGTTTGGTGAATTTTTTCTATTTTTATATCAAAAAGTGTTTGATTTTTGCCATTTGTCGTTGCGCCCTTTGCGTTTTCATATATAAAGGCAAATGGCAATACTTCAAAGACAACCCTTAGCTTGCCATTTGGATGATCGCTCGTTGCTGGGTAGCTAAAAAGACCGCCGCCTTTTAGTAAAATTTGATGCAAGTCGCTCACCATCGCACCTGAGTATCTTAGTCTGTAACCCTCGTTAAATAGCTCGTTTATGAAGTTTCTATGCGTTTGGCTCCAGCCTTTTTGCGTAGCTCCTGTGGCGTTTAGTTTGCCTTTTTCTTTTAGCTCAAGCTCTTTTACAAATTTAAACTCGCCATCTTTGCCAAGTCTATAAAATTTAGGCAAAGCGCCCTTTTTCTCGGCAACTACTAGCTCAAGTCTTGGACCATAGATGCTGTAAGCTGCAGCTATTAAATTTTCTGGTTTTACCTCGTCTTCGTAGATGCCAAAGATCGAGCCAACGGCGAAATTTACATCAACTAAGCTTGAGCCATCTAGTGGATCGTAAGCGATGATAAATTTAGCGTTTTTATTTATCTCAAGCTCGTCCTCTTTCTCTTCGCTAATCAGCGCTTTTACGCATGAAAGCTGCTTAAATTTAGCTGTGATGATCTCATCGCTTTTGACATCAAGCTTTAGCTGGGTGTCGCCAGTTGCGTTTTCGTGAGTTGTGTAGCCAAGATCGGCGTATTTTATGACCTCGCTTATCTCTTTTGCGATATCTTTAATGGTGTTAAAAATTTGGTTTAGTTCTTGCATTATACAGCCTTTGCATTTTTGATTATCCACGCACAAATGGCGTCTATATCGTCTAAATTTAGATTTGTGATCTCGTAGGGGATCTGCTCTTTATAGGTAGCGATCGCGTCTGAAAAGCTAAGATATGCTTCATCGATCTCACCTCTAAAGACGCTTAGTCTTGGCAGTGGCAGCGTCTTTAGCCCCTCGACTAAGAGCATGTCAAACTCACCGATCATCCTTATGACCTCGTCTATGCCTTGCGAGCTTTGTGAAAAGTAAGTCGTTCTAGTCGGACTCATCACGACTACGTCAGCTCCTGCCTGAGAAAATTTAAAGCTATCCTTGCCTTCAACGTCAAATTTGGCCTTGTCGCCTGGGTCGTGCTTAACTACAACGACCTTTAGCCCATCATCTATAAATTTTTTTGCGACTTTTAAGATAAGCGTCGTTTTTCCGCTATTTGAAGGGCCAGAAAAAGCAATGGCAAGTCTTTTCATAAGAGCCTTTTTTGTTAAAATTTCTTGCGATTATAGCTCATATTGGCTTTAAAATTTATGAGTGAAATTTAAAAAATAAAATGCTAAAATGTGAGAAAATTTAACCTTTTAAGAGTTTTTTATGAGAAGATTTACACTATTTTTTATATTTATTTTGATGATATTTGGCTGCGCCGATCAAAAAGTGATCGTGCATGAGCCACTAAAAAATGAGCTTTTAGCCTACACAAGCAAGAGTGAGATCATTGATGGCACCGAAAGAACGCTCATAATCGCAACCTATCTAAATCCTATATATAACTCAAATTTAGACGAGAGCAAAGAGCACTTTTTAGTAGCTATAAACCCAAAAGAGCATGCGCAAAATTTGAGCAACATAAAGGTAAATGGCGACTCAAATGCCACAAGCGCAAGACTGCTTGATGAAAGTGACGAGATGCTTAAATTTGCTGGATTCTCTATGCCTTGGGCGGTCTATTACGAAGTGACCGCACCAAGTAAGCAAAGTGACGATCTCGCACTTAGTTTCGAAATTTATCAGTCAAAGCCGGTTTTGTTAAATTTTCGAAAAGTTGCGAAATCTTTATACTGGAACCATTAAGCGCCATATAGATCACGTAGTTTGCAAGCACCTTCTTGCCGTAGTTTCTAGTCTCAGCCACAGGGACTAGCTCGATCGATAAAAACGGCTCAAATTTCCCCTCTTTAAACATATCATCTCTTGTGATGACTTTTTTGGTAAAGCCGATACCGCCGTTATACGCGTAGGCTGTAAATAGCGGATGATAAAGAAATTTATCAAGGTAGTTTAGGTGGTGATTTGCAAATTTAAAGGCGACATCTGTTTTAAAAAGATCGTCCTGGTCAAAATTTGGAATTTTTAGCTCTTTTTTGCCGATAGCATTTGCAAGAAATGGCATAAACTGCATCATACCAAGGGCGTAAGAGATAGAAACGACGCTTGGGATAAAGAGGCTCTCTTGCCTTGCTAGTGCGTAGATCATCGACTTTCGCTCAGTGCTGATGCCCTCAAGCTCAGGTGAGCTTGGCATCAAAAAGTACTGCTTCTCCCAGCCATACGCCTTTTGCATGAAGTATGCGTATGCGCCGATGCTCTCGTTTGTGTAAAATTTCATCGCAAATTCGCTTGCCTGCGTGGCGTTCATATCCTTTGCAAGGGCAGCGGTTTTGTTCCATAAAAATGGATCGCTCACATCAAAATTTTCGATATTTTGCTTGCTAGGTCTTGGCACGATCACCTCAAGTGGCTCGCCACCGACCAAATCTCTTGCGTAAAGTGAGTAGATATTTGCATCTTTGCTAGCGCTTAGCTCTTTTAAAAAGCTCTCATCGCCGCTTAGCTCATACTGCCAAAATGTGGCATTGTCCCTTTGCCAAGCCCTATCAAAGGTGTTTTTAGCTCTTGTAAAAAAACTAAATGCAATGTCATTTTGACCAAGCAAGATGGCGTTTAGTCCAAGTGTAAATGCGTCACTATTCTCAGTGACAGCTGGATCTATGCTAAGTAAATTTCTTCTAAAGCTTTCATATTTTTTATTAAATACGACATCGTTTAATAAATTTGTAAAGCCCTTTTGTGAATAAAGCTTTGTCATGAAATTTGCGTCAAAGCTCTCGCTAAAAAGCGCGTTTTTACTTTGCGGACTTGAAACGTTAAAAAGCTCCAAAAAGCTCTTTGCATCGTTTGTATTTGCAAAGCTAAGAGCTGGATTTGCCTCGTTTAAAGTGCGTAAAATCCTAGCTTTTTCTGGATTTGTGCTTGCAAGATTTGCCGCTAAAATTTCACGAGTTTTGCTATCAAGCTTTAGAGAAAAGCTCATCGTTGTTAGTAAATTTTGGCAAGCCAAGCTAGCACTTGTGATGTTGCCTGCGCTTATGCCAGGACACTTGTTAGGGGCTGCTTTGGGAGGTAAAATTTTGTTGATTGATTTTTGAACTAAGCCACTTTTTCTAAAAACGTCGCGTGAAAGCTCAGCTATCTGCTCCTTTGTGTAGCTGCCCTCGTTTATAAGGCGGTTTATGTAGTAGTCTTTTGCAAGGCTTTTTGGCTCGTTTTTTAGCTCCTCGTAAGTGTAAATTTTAGCTAAAAGAGCAACGCAGGCTAAAGAGAGGATACTAAAGTGACGCAGCAAAAACAAATAAAAGCCTTATTAAAAATTGATCTATGAGTTGAAGTGCTAAAAGCACGATGAGTGGGGCAAAGTCTATGCCGTTAAATTCTGTTTTGATGTAGCGTCTGATGAAGCTATAAACAGGATCAGTCAGCCTATAAAGTAGCTGCACGACTGGCGAGCTAGGATCAGGCTTGACCCAGCTAATGAGAGCCGCTGCGATGACGATCCACGTATAGACCGTGATGATGAGGTGCAAAATGTTTGCGACCGCTGAAAATAGGGTGGAAAGTATCATTTTTGCTCCTAGATTAAAATTTTTACTAGATCATCTTTGATGAGTGGATAGAGCTCGCTAAGCTCAGGGCCGTGAAGGTCGTTTGTAAGAAGCGCACGTAGCGGCATGAAAAAGTTTTTGCCTTTTAAATTTGTAGCGCTCATAAGCTCTTTTTTAAACTCATCAAATGTTTCGCACGGTTTTAAATTACAAGCTGCTTTTTTAATGATCTCAAATTCGTTTTTGTACTCATCTGGAGCTATTTTTGGTGAGTATATAGCCTCTACTTTTGCCTTTATCTCAGGCACTAGAGAGCTTTCTTGAGTGTAAAATTTAACTAGCTCAACCTTGCTCTCATCCACGCCAAATATCTCTTTTATGCGCTCTTTTGAAGTAAGCTTGATGTGTTCTCTATTTATCTGCTCAAGTTTTTTCACGTCAAATCTAGCAGGTGAGCGTGAAATTTTGGTTATATCAAACCACTTCACTGCATCTTCGATCGTAAAAATTTCAGTTGGAGTTTTGTTGCCAAGAAGTATCAGATAGTTTGCGATCGCCTCAGGTAAAAATCCCTGCTCAAAGAGCCATTTTACGCTTGATTCGTTCTCGCGTTTGCTCATTTTTTTACCCTCTATATTTAAAAGGATAGGCAAATGTGCGTAGTTCATCTTGCCAGTGTAGCCAAGGCCCTCGCGTATGAGGTCTTGCTTTGGTGTGTTGCTCACGTGATCCTCGCCGCGTATGACAAAGGTCACGCCCTCAAGCATATCATCAACCGCGCAGGCAAAGTTGTAAGTCGGAGTTTTGTCTGCTCTCATGATGACAAAGCTATCAACAGCGTCTGGCTCGAAGCTTAGCTCGCCCTTGATCGCATCTGTAAAGCTCATCGTGCGTGTTGGTTTTTTCATGCGGATGACAAATGGCTTCTCGCAGTTTAAAACTTCAGCGTCACTTAGTCTCTCGCAGGTGCCGTCATATCTATATGCCACGCCTTGCTCTTTTGCTTTTTGTTTTTTTGCCTCAAGCTCTTCTTCGGTGCAAAAGCAGGCAAAGGCCTTTTTGTCGATGAGAAGCTTTGATGCAAGCTGTCTGTGGAATTTTAAATTTTCACTTTGGATGTAAATTTGCTCTGGTTTTATGCCAAATTTGCTCAAAATTTCTAAGATATCTTTCTCTTTTCCCTCGATATTTCGCTCTTTGTCGGTATCTTCTATGCGTAAAATAAAGCCACTTTTATCTTGCAAAGAACAAATATAGTTGAAAATAGCAGCACGTAAATTTCCTATGTGCATATCTCCTGTTGGAGAGGGTGCAAAACGATACATAAGCTCATTCCTTACGTTAAATTTGAAGTTTGGATTATAACACTCGCTTGATAAATTTAAAGTTATGTAATTTTAAATTTTTAGGCTAAGCAAAGCATATTTTTTATAAAATCCGCACGAAAATTTAACTATTTATAGGAGAAAGAATGAGTTTTATCAGCGAATTTAAAGAATTTGCGATGCGCGGAAATGTCATAGATATGGCAGTTGGTGTTGTTATCGGTGGGGCATTTGGAAAGATTGTCTCATCACTGGTTGGCGATATTATCATGCCAGTGGTTGGCGTTATAACAGGCGGTGTAAATTTCACTGATCTCAAGCTAACACTAAAAGAAGCAGCTGAGGGTGCGCCAGCTGTTACGATAAACTATGGCTCATTTATACAAACAATGGTTGATTTCTTAATCATTGCGTTTTGTATCTTTTGCGTCATCAAAGCTTTAAATACACTTAAAAATAAACTACCAAAAGAAGAAGAGGCAGCTCCTGCAGAGCCTGAAACTCCAGCTGATATAGCACTTCTTACTGAGATCAGAGATCTTCTTAAAAAATAAATTTTTTAATCAAAGGGAGAAAGCTCCCTTTGAAATCCGTTAAATTTTGTCCTATTTTTTATGCTAAAATGCTTTTTCATCTTAAAAGCGAGTAAAATATGATAGAACAAATCCCATTTTTTCAAGGTCTTGACGCAGAGGACCTAGCCAAACTTGAAGCAATCAGTGTTGTTAAAAAATACAAAAAAGGCGAGTTTTTATTTATAGAGGGCGAGGAGCCAAAGTGGCTTACGTTTTTGATAACTGGCTCAGTTAAGCTTTATAAAACTACGGCAAATGGCAAGGAAATTTTTATCCATCAGCTTGCACCTATGAATTTTGTAGCTGAAGTCGTAAATTTTGAAAATATCCCTTATCCAGCAAGTGCCATTTTTACTATCTCTGGTGAAGTTTTAAAGATAAATTATGAAAAATTTGAAGCACAATTTTTAACAAAGCCAGAAATTTGCATGAAATTTCTAAAATCAATGGCTCAAAAGATAAGAATAACAACGAATTTGCTTCATCAAGAGCTCATCTTAAGCTCTGAAGAGAAGGTTGCTAGGTTTATTTTAGATCATGAAGATCTATTTAATGAGCTAAAGCATACAAAAATTTCATCAATACTCAATATGACTCCAGAAACTTTTTCGAGGATTTTAAATAAATTTAAAACAAATGGTTTGGTCAAACTTGATGAGAAGAACCAAATTTTGGAAAAAGATGTAGGTGGCCTACAAGAAATTTATTCTTATTGAAAGTTAATATCAAATAAATATTTTCATTTACTTAAAGAAAAAATTTATATTTTTTTGGATAACATTCACCTAAAATTTTCGTAAAAATTTACGATATATTGATAAATTCAGGAGGAAATTTTGGCTGAAGTTAAGAAGAAATTTTTTGTTTGGTCATCTGTGATAATAGGCATCGTAATCGGCTTTATCGCTTCTATGGGTATAGCTGATGTACTTCATGCGACTGGTAGTGGATTTGTCTGTACCATGTGTCACACGATGGATCCTATGATGCTGCAATATCATGAAGATGTACATGGTGGCAATAACAAGCTTGGCATAAAAGCTGAATGTTCAGCCTGTCACCTGGACCACACAAGTGCCTATACCTATGTACTTACAAAACTTAAAGTATCGATAAATGATGGCTATAAGACATTTTTTACAGATACAGACAAGATCGACTGGCATAAAAAACGCGAGCATGCATCTCACTTTGTCTATGATAGTGGTTGTATGACTTGCCACTCAAATTTAAAAAATATTATTCAAGCTGGTAAATCATTCTTGCCACATAGAGATTATTTCGTTCTTGGAAATCCTAATAAGAAATCATGTGTTGATTGCCATGAGCATGTTGGCCACAAGAATTTAGGACTACAAATGGATAAATTTGAAGCAATTAAAAAACAAGAAAACAATAAAACCAAGTAAGGAGGAGAGATGTTTAAAAAGTCGCTAATGTTATTAGCCTGTCTAATGTCTTTTGGCTTTGCCGCAAACATGGATGCAAATAAATCTGACGCTTTAAACCTTAATGTTGTAAAAAACATTAAAGTTGCTCACAAAATGTCAGACTTATCAAAAAGCTGTGTTGAGTGCCACGCTAAAGAGACACCCGGCATAGTTGCCGATTGGAAAAATAGTCGCCACGCTCACGTTGGCGTAAGTTGTATGGATTGTCACTCTGTAAATGCAGATAATCCTATGGCTTCAGTTAAGGTGCATCCAAAAGATTCTAACAACCACGTTTCAATGCTAGTTAGCCCAAAAACTTGTGCTAAGTGCCACGAAAACGAAGTTGATGAACTAGTAAAGAGCGGTCACGCAAGAGCTGCTATGCAAATGTATGCTAATCCTGCAATGGTGAAACTAATGTATCACTATGAGGGAGCAGATCATCCTGACTTTAAAATGGCTCCAGATGCCACTGGTTGTTCTCAGTGCCACGGAACCGTCATCAAACTAGACGCTGATCACAAACCTACAAAAGAGACTTGGCCAAACTATGGTATAGGCAATGTTTATCCAGATGGTGGCGTAGGAAATTGTAAATCTTGCCATAGCGTTCATAAATTTGATATAGCTGAAGCTAGAAAACCAGCTGCTTGTGCATCTTGCCACCTTGGACCTGATCACCCAGATATTGAGATCTTTAACAACTCAATGCACGGACATATCTATAACAGTGAAGCTCACAAATGGAACTTTGATGCTGCTCCTGATACATGGGATGTACCAGACTTTAGAGCTCCAACTTGTGCAGCTTGCCACATGAGTGGTGTTGGTGAAACAACAACAACTCACAACGTTTCAAGAAGACTAAAATGGAACCTATGGGGCATCAGCAGTAAGCTAAGAACAGCTGGTGATGAACAAGCTGCTGCTATTTACGAAAAAACTGGCAAACTAAACATAGGAACACCTCTAGCAGGTCACCCAAGTGGCGATCCTGAAAAAGCACGTGCTGAGATGAAACTAGTTTGTAAAGCTTGCCATACATCAACTCATACAGATAACTTCTTCATTATGGGTGATAAACAAGTAGAGCTTTATAACGTTTATAGCGCTGAAGCAACTAAGATGCTTGAAGAGTTGAAAGCTAAAAACCTACTACTAGAAGATGCTTGGTCAGATGAATTCCAAGATGTCTATTATCATATGTGGCACCATGAAGGTCGTCGTATGAGACAAGGCGCTCTAATGGGTGGCCCTGACTACTCACACTGGCATGGTGTATTCGAAGTTAAAAACGATATAAGAAAACTTCGTAAGATCTACAAAAAAAGAATGGAATCTGGTAAAGTAGAGTAACACTTTTTAAGGTGGGATATTTTCCCACCTTTTTATTTTTTAAATTCCAAAATTTTATCTTTTAGTTATTATCCTAAAGCAAATACCTTTTAATAATTATTTTTATAAATTTAAATTATAAAATCATACGGCTTAGCACTACAAATTGTTCTAAATAATTAATAAAATTTATAATGTAAATTTAAAAATATAAAATATAATCTTTGTTTTTAAGGAGATATTTTGGGACTTTTTCGGATTATTATTGGGGCATTTATCTTTAGTGTTTTTACAAATTTATACTCATACAAGCGTTTTATCAAAAAGGTATCGTTTTTTACACCGCATCTTAAAAAAATTCGTATATTCTTCTATATTATTAGTGCGCTTGAGTTTGTATTTGTTCTTCAATTAAGATTTTCTTTTTTAAATATAGAGCTATATCTGATAGCAGGAACGCTCATTGGATTTTCACTATTTTTATTTGGTGTTAGTTTATTTTATGATGTTGTTAGATCCATTTGTTCAAAAGCTCATTTTAATCCCACAAGACGAAAATTTATTAAATTTTGCTTTGATGTGACATTTGTTGTTTTTATAGTTGCTTGCTTTTTAAAAGGAATTTTTAATGCACTTACTCCGCCAAAAATTAGACAAATTAGTATAAAAATAAAAAATTTACAAAGTGATCTAAAAATAGCCATGATAACTGATGTGCATATAGGCGAGTTTTTGCAAAAGGATTTTGTGGCTGAGCTCGTAAAAGAGATAAATTTAGCTAGACCAGACCTAGTGGTGATAGTTGGCGACTTGGTTGATATGAGAGCTGAGCTTATAGGGGATTTTTTGGATCCATTAAAAAATCTTAAAAGCACCTATGGCACCTTTTATGTCCCTGGCAATCACGAATACTACCACGGAGTTGATGGGATACTAGAAAAAATTCGCGCTCTTGGCATTAGGATACTTGGCAATAAAAATGAAAAAATAGCTGGTATAAATTTGGCAGGGATCTATGATCTAGCCGGCATAAGGTTTAAAAATTTAGAGCCAAATTTAGACGAAGCGCTAGCAGGATGTGACCCATATCTACCGACCATCCTACTCTCTCATCAGCCAAAATTTATAAAAACTATGCAAAAAGATGTCGATCTAGTCCTTTGCGGTCACACGCACGCTGGACAAATTTTTCCTTTTGGCATTTTAGTCCTGCTAGATCAAGGTTTTTTACATGGGCTTTATAAGATTAATGATAAAATGCAAGCTTATGTTAGTAGCGGTGCAGGATTTTGGGGGCCTCCAGTTAGGATCTTTGCTCCAAGTGAGATCGCTATTTTAAATTTAAGCAAGGAATAAAATGAACAAGGACAATCTATTTTCTCAAATTTTTGGCAAGGTAGCAAAATTAAACTTTTTCAAACCGCTTCAAGAGCTCATCAACTCCTTTTACGTAAAGCTATTTAAGATCGACATGAGCGAGTTTAAGCCAGCAAATGAGTATAAAAATTTAAACGAACTTTTTACTAGAGAGCTCTTAAAGCCAAGAGAATTTGACGCAGCACATGAGATATTTATAAGTCCTGTTGATGGCACCTGCCTTAGTTTTGGCACTACAAAAGATCTAGAAGCTTTTAGTATAAAAGGCATGAATTATGGGTTAAAAGAGCTTTTAGGGCAGGGCGAGCTTGAGGGCGAGTATGACTTTGCTAATATCTACCTTAGCCCAAAAGACTACCACCACTACCACGCACCTTGCGATATTACGATAAAAAAAGCGGTCTATATCCCTGGTAAGCTTTACAGTGTGGCGGTAAAATGGCTTGGCAAGGTCGATAGCCTTTATACTAAAAACGAGCGTGTGGCGCTACTTTGCGAGATGAAAAATGGCAAAAAACTTTGGCTAGTCTTCGTTGGTGCGCTAAACGTTGGCAAGATGAAATTTAGCTTTGATGAGCGCATTCAAACAAATGCTATGGCAAATTTTACGCAAATTTATGAGTATGAAAATTTACATATCAAAAAGGGTGAGCGCCTTGGAAATTTCGAGCTTGGTTCGACCATCGTCATACTTAGCGAAAAAGATGCGATCGAGTACAACCTCTTTGAAAACAAAGAGCTTAAATTTGCTGAAGCGATCGGTAGAATCAGAGAAATATAAATTTACAGCCAATTTAAAAACTTGGTTTGAACTTATTAAATAAACAAAAAGTGTTTGGTTTTTTTATAAAAATGCATCAATTTCAGAAAAACATTTTTTGATACTTGCATAATTTTTTAAGCGATATTTATAAGATGATGCAAAATGTTTTTTAGCTCATAAATTTTCTATGACCGTCTACGATATGTACAAATTTACTTAAAATAATTTTACTATATTTACATATCTGGTGCAAGCTTTGTTATGTGACTTTACTTTTTATCTTGTATTTCAAAACAAGAAAAATATATAATTTAAGCGTGTTTCTTTGTGTTTAAATATCTTATTGAAAGCATTTATTTAAAAGAGCTAATTTTATATTTTGATTTTAGGATTAAAGCTGGCGTAAGATATCATCTATTGGCCAGCTTTATTTATTTAAGAGGTTCTTACTCCCACTCGATAGTTGCAGGTGGCTTGCTTGAAATGTCATAAACTACGCGGTTTATGCCATTTACCTCGTTTATGATGCGGCGGCTTACGTTTTCTAATAGATCATAAGGAAGCCTTGAAAAGCTTGCAGTCATGCCGTCGCTCGCATCGACTACGCGCACACAAACAGCGTTTTCATAGGTGCGGTTATCGCCCATAACGCCAACAGAATTTACATTTAAAAGCACGCAAAATGCCTGCCAAGTTTTGTTATACCAGCCACTACTTTTTAGCTCGTCGCGCAAGATCACGTCGGCTTTGCGAAGTAGCTCAAGGCTTGGCTTATTTACCTCGCCCATTATGCGGATCGCAAGACCAGGTCCTGGGAAAGGATGGCGGAAGACTAGCTCGCGGCTTAGTCCAAGCTCAAGTCCTAGTTTTCTAACCTCGTCTTTAAAAATCTCTCTTAAAGGCTCTATTAGCTCAAATGTCATCCAATCAGGCAAGCCACCAACGTTGTGGTGGCTCTTTATCGTCTTGCTTGAGCCAACGACTGAGCTTTCGATGATATCGGTATAAAGAGTGCCTTGAGCTAGAAATTTCACATCACCATGCTTTTTAGCCTCTTTTTCAAAAATTTCTATAAATGTCTCGCCTATGATCTTGCGTTTTTTCTCAGGATCAACGACGCCAGCTAAGCGACCTAAAAATATCTCGCTCGCATCTATACTAACTAGCTCAACACCAAGCTTGGTCCTAAATGTAGCTTCAACTTGCTCTTTTTCGTTTGTTCTAAGAAGTCCGTTATCTACAAAAACAAGGATCAAATTTTCAGGCACAGCAGCTGCCAAAAGCGCTGCAGTCACAGAGCTATCCACGCCACCGCTAACTGCACAAAGCACCTTGTGAGTGCCCACTGCTTTTCTGATCTCTTCTATCTTATTTTTAGCGAAGCTTCCCATATTCCATGTGCTCTCGCAGCCACAGATATATTTAGCAAAATTCTTTAAAATTTGCGTGCCATACTCGCTATGTTGCACCTCTGCGTGAAACTGGATCGCATAAAATTTACGTTTATCATCACCAAAAGCGCAATAAGGCGAATTTTCGCTAATCGCAATCGCCTCAAAGCCCTTTGGTAGGTCTTTTACATAGTCGCTATGGCTCATCCATACGATTTGTTTTGAAGGTGTATCTTTAAAAAGATCGTGCTCTTTTACGACGCTAAGTTCAGCCTTACCGTACTCTTTGTGATCAGCTGCTAAAACCTCAGCACCATGCGTGTGAGCAAGTAGCTGCATGCCATAGCAAACGCCAAGTATAGGGATGTTTAGCTCAAAGACGCCGTTATCGCAAAAGTAGGCATCTTTGGCATAAACGCTAGCTGGACCACCACTTAGGATGATACCTTTTGGATCTTTCGCCTTTATATCGCTTAGTTTTGCGTTAAATGGCAAAATTTCAGTATAAACTCCCTCTTCTCTTAGCCTTCTAGCTATTAGCTGAGTATACTGCGAACCAAAGTCCAAAACTATAATCGTATTGTTCATTTATAACCTTTTAAAAGTAGATGTGAAAAATTTCAAACTGCACATACCAAACAATGAGTGATACGATGTATCCTAAAACTACCATCCATGCATATTTCATATGCGCACCAAAGGTATAAATTCCTTTTAATTTACCCATTACTCCAACGCCAGCTGCTGAACCAAAGCTGATCATCGAACCACCAATACCAGCTGTAAGTGTCACAAGTAGCCACTGACTCATTGCCTCGCCTGCATCAGCTCCCATTGCTGGATTTGCTTTCAAAACAGCTGACATAACAGGGACGTTATCAACGACTGCTGAGAGGAAGCCAACTCCGATATTTACAGGTGTTGAGCCAAATTTATCATAAAGTGACACAGCGTAATTTAAAAATCCAGCAAAGTGAAGAGCGCCAACTGCAGCTAAAATTCCAAAGAAGAAAAATAGCGTGTTGTTCTCGATCTTTGACATATAGTGAAAGACGTTCATAGGCTCTTCGTCTTTGTGAGCTTTTTTGAAATAATATGTATAAAGGCTAAGTAGCGAGAAGCCAAACATCATGCCCCACATCGCTGGCAAGTGAAATAACTGGTGCATCATAACTGCACAAAAGATAGTAAATGCACCTATGAAGATAACCGCTTTACCGCCTTTTTTCATAACCACTTTTGGCTCATTTGCGACGTCAAAATGAGGCGCAGTATTTGGCACGATGCGTGAAAGTAAAAACGCTGTCACAAACCAGCCGATAAATGAAGCTGGGAAAAGTGCGAAAAAGTCTAAAAATGGTGACTTGCCAGCTGCCCAAACCATAAGTGTAGTGATATCGCCAAATGGACTCCACGCTCCGCCTGCGTTTGCTGCTACGACGATGTTTATCGCGCCTGCGACTAAGAAATTTGTATTATTTCTATCTATCGTTAAAAGAACTGTTGATAGGATAAGCGCTGTTGTTAGGTTATCAGCCACTGGACTAATGAAAAACGCCAAAATACCAGTTAGCCAAAATAGCTTTCTGTAAGTGTAGCCTTTTGAAACTAGGTTATATTTAAGTGCGTTAAACACATCTCTTTCAACAAGTGCTTCGATAAATGTCATCGCTACCATTAAGAAAAATACGATCTGAGCTATCTCTAAGATCAGGTGATTTACCTCGTGCTCTAGCGAATGCACATCCATGCCATTTATAAGCATATAAACGCCGATTAGCAAAAACATAAAAGTGCCGATAAAAATGGCAGGTTTTGCCTTGTCGATGTGAAAATTCTCTTCTGCTGCTATGAAAAAGTATCCAACAACAAAAATGATAAGCGATAAAATTCCCGCCCATGTAGTAGTTAAGTCAATAGCCGCAGCTTCTCCGTCAGCACCAAAGGCTATAGCAAAAAACAAGCCTAGAAGTCCAAATAACCTCATATACTCTCCTTGTAAGATAAAAATTTGCGTATTTTACTTAAATGAGCCTAAAATTTAGGTTAGTTAAATTTATTAAGCTTGCATTACATTTTTATCTTATGCCAAATTTAAGATCAAATTTTATTGATCTTGTCAGTTTTTTTCTCTTTTACAGGTGCATCGCCATAAAATGGATCGTCCTTGTAGCCGCAGCCACTAAGTGCAAAAAGAGCGAAAATTAAAATAAAAGATGATAAGATTGCCTTATGAAAGACGCCAAATTTATGATAGATGCTATCCACGAAAATCCTTTGTATAAAGAAAAATTAAGCATGGCAGACGAGTGCCGAGAGCTTCTGCGCCTCATGGGTAAAGCAAAGCGATTTTACATAGCTTTTTGCTATGTTAGAGAAGGTATATTAACCTTCGTTCTCACTCATCCCTCAGGGCTTTTGGAGCTTAGACGTGATAGTAGTATAAATGATATAAAAGAGTTATTAAAAACATTTTGCAAGGTCAAAAATGATAGCATTTTTGCAAGCGTCATCAAGTCAAAACCTCTTAGCGAGATCAACTATATAAAAAACAAAAAAGAAGAAAATATAAGATTTATCGTGAGTAAATATCTAAAATTTTTCACCCCGCAACCTACGCAAAGGTCAAATTTCATCATGCCAGCAAGCAAGGGCGAATTTAGAAATTTAGCCACAAATGAGCAAATTTATAAGAAATTTGAAGAGCTAAGAGAAATTTTGCTAAAGAAAAATGAGCAGGTAAGATGCTAATAGACGAGATAAGAACGCTTCCAAACGAGCCTGGCGTATATCAATATTTTGACGCACAAAACAGACTTTTATATGTCGGCAAGGCCAAAATTTTAAAAAACAGGGTCAAAAGCTACTTTAAATTTACCCCAAGCTTAGCTCCAGCTGAAAAGCTAAGCCCAAGAATTTCAAAGATGATAAGCGAGGCTGTGCATCTTGAATACATCGTCACGCCAAGCGAGGCAGACGCGCTCATACTTGAAAATTCATTTATCAAGCAGCTTAAGCCAAAATACAACATCTTGCTTCGTGACGACAAGACCTACCCTTATATCTTTATAAATTTAAACGATGAATTCCCTAGATTTGAGATCACTAGAAAGGTGGTAAAAGGCTCAAATATACGCTATTTTGGGCCATATTTTAGTGGAGCAGGAGAGCTACTTGAGGCGCTTTATCTAAATTTCAACCTAGTTCAGAAAAAGTCCTGCATCAAAGGCAAAAAAGCCTGCCTTTTTTACCAGCTAAAACGCTGCTACGCCCCATGTGAGGGCAAAATTTCAAAAGAAGACTACGCCAAAATAGTCGCTGACGCCACAGCCGCTTTGCAAAATCCAAATTTGCTAATCGCCCGTCTTGAAGAGCTCATGCTAAACTACGCTAAGGCCGAGGACTACGAGCAAGCAGCCGCGACTAGAGATAAGATGCAAACGCTTAAAAATATGCAAACAAAGGTCGAGGTCGATTTAGCCAAGCTTGAGGACTTTGAGGCCTACTCGGTCGCTTGCGTGCACGATATGATCTGCGCGGTGAGATTTAGCGTGCAAAGTGGTAAGATAACAGGCGTAAAAACCGATATCACACAGGCTAAAAACGCTCAAAAAGACGAGATAAACGAGGCTTATAAGCAGGCCATTTTAAAAAGCTTTATCGCTGGTCAGCCAATAATCAGCACCAAAATTTACGTCCACGAAGACTTTGAAGATAGCGAGCTGGTGGAGGAAATTTTAAACGAGAGATTTGGGCGTAAATTTAGCATCACTTGCCCAAAAATAGGCGATAAGCGTAAAATTTGTGAGATCGCTACGAAAAATGCCGAAGTTAGCATCGAAAAATACCTAAAAACACACGATAACGAGCTCTTAAACGAGATAAAAGAGTATTTTAATCTAGCTCACACGCCTTACGTGGTCGAGGCTTACGACAACTCGCACCTTTTTGGCGAGGCAAGTGTCGGGGCGATGGTGCGCTATGAGCATGGCGAGTGGGCGAATCAAAACTACCGCCACATGCATCTTGGCTCCAAAAACGACTACGATCAGATGAGAGAGAGCCTAACAGCTAGAGCACTTAGATTTGACAAGCTTGGTCCGCCTGATCTTTGGGTCATTGACGGAGGCGAGGCACTTTTAAGCTTAGCCTGCGAGATTTTAGCAAGTAGCGGGGCAAACGTCGATGTGATCGCCATCTCAAAAGAAAAAATAGACGCCAAAGCTCACCGCGCAAAGGGCGAGGCGAAAGATAAAATTTATACAAAAAATGGCAGCTTTAGCCTAAGCACGAGCGATAAAAAGCTACAGTTTTTCCAAAAAATGCGCGATGAGAGCCATAGATTTGTCATCAGTTTTCACAGAAAAACAAGGCAGAAAAACGATATGCAAAGATCACAGCTAAGACAAGCTGGCGTATCTGAGGGCAGTATTGCGAAATTAATCAGCTTTTACGGAAGTTTTGATAAAATCAGCGAAGCAAATTTAGACGAAGTGGCAAAAATAACAAACAAAAGCGTAGCGGCAAAGCTTTTAACGCTCAAAGAAGGAAATTTGAAGTGATAATATACGACAAAAACGGTCAAATTTTAGCGATGGGAGATATCTCTCTTGGTCTGCTTGAATTTAAAGATATAAGGGAGTTTTTAAGCGAGCATAAAGACATTGACGAGCTAGTTTTAGACTACAAAGAGTCTGGAGTTTTTATAGATTATCTAGCAAAAAGGCCAAATTTAAGAGTAAATTTAAAGACCAAAAACGGCAAAATTTTAAATGCGACGCTTAAATTTTCAAAGATCAGCTCAGTAAAAAATGAAGAGTATTTTGAGCTTTTAATCCTCGATCAAACAGAAATTTACAGCCAAAACCAGCAAGCTGCGATAAAAGCAAAGACCAAACTTCGCTTGCCAAATTTAAAGGTAGATGAAAAAGAGCTTTTAGACAAAGAAGAAGAGGTTTTAAACGAGAGCTGGTTTAGCGAGACTGCTAGCTTTTTAAATTTAAGCAAAAGCGAGTTTGCGACCTATCTTGGTATATTTTTAAGCAAAGCCAAAGATAAGATGATCTTTATCCAAAGTGCGGTGCAAGCAAGAGATACTAAATTTTTAGAAGAGAGCATAAAGATCTTAAAAGAGCCAGCGCTAAATTTAAAGATCACTCCGCTTGTGGCAAATTTCGATGCGCTACTTACTAGACCAAACAAGATCAAAAAAATCGCTCAGATAAATGAAAGACTAAGCGAAATAAGCACGCTTTGCAATAAATTTTCAAAAAGGCTTGGCAATGAGGGTTAGTAAATTTTTGGTTCTTTTGCCAATATTTTTGGCTGCTATCACTTGCTTTTATAATGGCGCACTCTACTTTGATAAATTTAGGATCTCTTATGGCATAAATAGCGAGGTAAAAAGAGAAAGTTTGATAAGAAAAACCTTAGATGCGATCGTTTCAGAAAGGATTGCCTACGAAAGATATAGTCAAACTAGGTCGCCACAAGACGAGACGGCTTTAAGAGAGGCAAATGCTGCTAAGAATTTGTTTGTAAAAAGTTTATCAAATACTCTTTCTAACACACCAGATGATAAAAGGATAAGAGATAGGCTAAATGAAGTTTTAAAAAACGCAAATGCAAGTTGGGAGAGCTCTAATCTCTCGTTTCTTAGCTTTGTTGAGTTAGCAAATTCTGCTGTTGAAAGTGGGCAAATTTTATTTAGAGATGTTGCTTTAGACATTGATATCAAGCGTCATATACTCTCTTTACTTAGAACCTATGAGCTGCTTCAAAACGTAAATACCACAAAAGAGCACATCTTAGCCGTGCTTATGGGTAAAGAAAAAATTACCGAAAGTTCGCTAAAACAATCTCTAGATAGCCTTAAATACAACGATATAAATGCAAATTTACTCCCAAATGGCGACATAAAAGACAACATAATAAGAGATATAGATAGGCTTGATAATATAGAGACCTCTCAGGGCTATGACGAGATCCGCCTTAAGCTAAAGCTAAAAAATGAGCTAACACGTGATGAAATTTTGCAGATATATACCTTTGAAAGCAATAGAGCCAAGCTCTTTAGCAAGATAGCAAATGTCTTAAGTGACGAGCTAAAGAGACTAAATGATAACTTTAGAGTAAAGGTGCTTAGTCTAACATTTTTGATGTTTTTTCTATCGCTTTGGCTCTTTTACGCTGGCTATAAAACATACATCTGGCTAAAAGCTCTAGAAAATTTAAACCAAAAAATGAAGCTTGTAAGAGATGAGATTTTAAAAAGAGGTGATAGAAATCCACAAAATTTAATAGAAAGCTTCATAACCCTATATAAAGAGCTACTTCAAAAGTATGAGCAAGAAAGAAGCTTTGCTGCGATAAAAGATAGACTGCTTGTTAGGCTAAATAAGAAATTTTACCTCTCAAAAGAGCAAATTTTAAGCTCGGTCGCTACGCTAAAAAAAGATGAAAACGTGGTAAAAAATGAGCTTGTTTTTGAAAATTTAGAAAAAAATAGTCAGATAATCGCGATAAATTACAGCAATATAAAAGGCTTGCTTGATAGTAGAAATGGCGAAGTTGGACTAAATTTAAAGCCATTTAACCCACAAATTTTGTTTTCAAACATCCTTGAAGCGCAGATACCTTTCACGCAAGAGAAAAAGCTAAATTTCTTAACCTACCTTGATGCAAACATTAGTGACGAGCTAGAGGGCGATAGCGAGAAGATAAGCGTCGTCTTTGGCTCTATCATGCAAGCTGTCGTGACAAAATGCGATAAATTTGCCAACTTGATAGTAGAGATAAAAAATGTCAGCGACGCTCTTAGCCAAAGTGGTCTTTTGCTAATCGAAACAAAGATAAGGACAAATCAAATTTTCATAAATGAAGAGCAGATAAAAGCTTTAAACACAGAAGATGAAAATGAGATAAACGATGAAGAGAGCGAGTTTTATCTAAGACTTGCTAGCTTTTATCTAAAGCTTTTTAACTCAAGCCTTGACATAAGCACGCTTGGCGGAGCTGGTAATGAGTTTAAATTTATCCTTAGTCTAAAAAAGGTGCAAAAACTGCAAAATTTTAGCCTAAATCACGAGCTAAGGATCGCGTATCTGCCTGATATAAATGCAAAATACAATGAATTTTTTGCAGCCACTTTAGAAGATATGGGGCTTAGGTTTCAAAATATCATCTCAAACAAACAAGCACTAGCGAAAAACTACGACATCGTCTTTGCAAGGCAAAGTGCTAGTAAAAATATAAATATAAAAAATGCGGTTTTGCTA
>NZ_POYR01000039.1:0-36995 GCF_002912425.1 Campylobacter concisus | reverse complement strand
GTTATATCTATTATTTAAGTAAATATAAAAAATAAATTTTAATATTAAAAACAATATTTATTTTATTTTAAGTTACCAAGAAACCATTTTTCCTTCTTGAGACATTCATATATCTATAAAAAATATTTTCATAGATAAAATATCTAAGTTTCTACATAATGAGTTAATAAAAAACATTAAGAATAATTAAAGCTATAGCACTGAGAATTTCGAAAGGGTATATGGATTGTCGCTTTTAGTTTTTTAAGAGAGATGGCTATTAAGCCACCACTACTGTTTTAGTTGTATTTATATCATCATTATATTTGCTATCAAGCCCGCAAGCAAATTTTATATCCACCGTCTTTGCCTTGCTAGGTGTGACATAGATAAGATTACTCTCATCGCTTATATCATCTACAAACTGGAAAAATCCTATACCACTTTTTGGAAGCGTTGTATTTTTGTATATAGACTCTATATATTTAGGTGTTATAAAGATGAAATTCTTATCCATGAGCGAGTATTTGAAGTTAAATGATGCGATACTAAATTTATCCTCTCTAAAGCGAGAGCTTAGATACTCTTTTAGCTTCTTGTCTTTTACATCAGAGCCCTCATCTAAATTTAGCTCCATCTCTTTAAATCCCTCTTGGTTTTTATGCTCCACATCATTTAGCTTATATATGCAAACAGCAAGGTTGTCTGCTTGATTAAGGGCTGATTTTACATGAAGTCTTATGTGAGCGCTATTTAAATTTGGATTTACCACCGCAGCATTATTGTTTTCAGATGTTGGGCTACCTACGCTATGAGCTAGCTTTATCCTATTTTCTTTTTTTATGCACCTTAGCGGTGAGCTAGTGTTGCTTAGGCACGCTGGCACTAGGTCTTGCATGACAGCATAGTGGTTATTCATACTTTTTAGACTAAGAGCCGCTCTTGGCACATATGCCACCTTGGTGCAAGGATTATGTGCTGAGCAGCCAACTATCGGTGAGTTGATAAAGTCAATGTCAAGTATCACGCCTTGATCGTCTGACCTTATGCTTTTGCCTGCTCTACTTTTTAATATCACATGGCCACCATGTGGGCAAACTACCACGTCATCTTCTATTATTGGATTAGCAAAGGCAGTACCGCCAGCACTTAGTGCACTACTTTTCTTTTCTAAGCTTATCCTCTCATTTGCCTTTTCAAGCGACTCTTTTGTCTCTTTGTTTGTTGGCTTTAGATCTATATTTAGGCTCTTGTTTAGCAAAGAGTAGTTTAGCACACAAGCTCGTTGGTTTTTATAATCAATAGTTAGTCTTCCTTTGTCTTTTTCCTCATCTCTTGGCTGGTGAGCAAAGGATACAGCGTTTGAGCTTTCCTCCTCCCCGCTCTCTTCATTTTTAAAGTATAGTGGATAGTCTGATTGCTCTGTGGCGGTGTTTAGAAGCATAGAGCCTAGATATACTCTTTGCTCCATATTTTCACTATCTAGTTTAAATATATCATTTAAGACCGCCGCGTCTATGATGCTTTTATCTTCAGCACTTACACTAAGAGTGTTTTCTTTTTTATGAAAGATATCCCCAAAGCTCTCATTTGCAAGAGCTCTTATATCCTCAGTTGCTAGTTTATTATTGCGTGCTATATCGTTATTGCTTAAAGTTGATGGCTTATGCGCTATAACTATCGCTTCATCGCTAGAGCTTACATCACTAGAGCTAACGCTAGCTAGGAAATTCTCGTTCTCTTCAAGTTTTTTGTAGCTAGTGTATCTTAGGTTTATTATGCTTTTTAGTATCTCTATCCTATCTTTTACATACGTAGTAGCAAGCTTTATATCTACCTTGTTATCACACAGGGTTGTTATGCTCTTATAGATGTTTTTGTTATAAGAGAAGTATTTACCTAGCTCATCTTTTTCTATCTTCTTATCAAAGACAAATAAATTTAAAGCACATATCGCCACTAGCATATCTATATCGCCAGCTCTAGCACTGCTTACTATCTGCGCGGCATTTAGTTTTTCTATATCATCAGCATCTAGAAGCTTAACTAAGTGAGCCTCTTTCTCACTATTTTTATCTATATTTTTACCTAAATTCTCGATGATATATCCAACCATATCTTGTTTAAATTTATCATCACTAAATTTCCCATACTCATAAAAGAGATTAAGATAAGCGTAAAATATATATAAAGGTGTATCAAGCATTGAAGTATTGCTTATACTATCTATATCCACATCTAAATTTAGCTTCATCCTTATACATCTTAGTTTAAATTTAAGTGACTGGATATACTCATTTATATAGTCTAGAGCACTTGCTATATCTTTGCCCTCTATCTTGCTTGCGTTTTCTTTATGTTCTAAGAGGTAGCACATCAAGTATAGGACCATCACACTATCTTTTAGTGAGTGTGATCTAACTAGTATATTGATCAAGTGTCTGTTATCAGTGTTTTTATACTCTATCTCATCAGCCATACCAACACCTAGTTTAAACCCAAGATCAGATATAGCAGAAAGCGTAGGCTCCCATAACATATGCCAATCTCTTTCATAGCCATCCCCATCTTTACTGATATGTTGCTTTACACTTTCTATATGATGTATCTCTATGCCTAGATCATCACCCTTGCTAGCCTTTTTTATATTCAGATTTGTATCTTTATTTGAGAGAGTCTTGCACGCCTTATCGTTCTTCTCAACTGCACTTACACACTCTTTCACCGTGCTCTTGTCATCTTTAAAACCAAGCATACTTTTTATCTTATTAAAAGCAGAATTTACTAGCTTTCCCATAAAGCCATTTGGGTCGATAAGTCTTGCTACATACTTTGCCCCTCTTACTATGCCTTTAGCTATAAGACTAAGAAACCTTACCACCCAAGTAAAAGCCGAGCCAATTATCCCACCATAAATTCCTGGAGCATTATAGGTATATAGCTCTTTTACTCCACTATCTTTAAATGTAACAGCATATATCTGTGCTAGGTGACCGCCTAGTGAGTGACCTGATAGGATGACCTCCTTAGGGCTACTAGATGCTTGCTCTTGGTTTAAATTTAAAGAGTTATTATCCGTTTCATCTAAATTATTTAAATTTGAGCTATGAGAATTTATAGCTTCAACCATACTTGATTGAAGTGATGTTAGTGCAGATATCTGCATAATGGCCTTAGAGGTAATAGCCATAAAAAAGTCATCAACAAAGTCGTTTCCCTTTATCTCAGTTCCTCTAAAACCTATGATGTAGTTTGACTTAGCAGTGTCATAAAACACTGTCGAGCTAAAGCCTGATTTTTGGTTTGGTATGTGCTTTACTAGCTCGTAGCGATTGACAAATAGCTTTGTGCGAGGGGAAATGGTATAAATTTCATCTTTACCGACAATTAGTCTTTGTTCTTTTGAGTCTTTGTCGTAATATATAAAATTTTTAACATCATTATCCAGTTTTACATCTTTCAATTCTCCCTTTTCGCCAACTGGCTTTTTAACTATTTTATCAGCCATAAAGTTAGCTTCTATTGCTAGAGCATAAGCTGTGGGGTCTCCTAGTTTTCTATTGTTTGTCTGTGATGTATCAGTTTCATTATTTTCATTAATTGTATCACCTATCGTTATGTCATCTGCATATCTCCAAACAGGATTATCAATTTCTTCTTTTTTACATGAATTTATTGTATTTTCTGATAAATTTTCCAACCCATGCTTTTTTAATAATCTATCTAACTCCCCTTCTTCATTCTCAAAAATATTATGTAAAAGAGCGTAAGAGGCATCTGCAATGTCAATGTAGTCTTTAAAGCAGTTTATTAATTCTTTACTAGTCTTATTTGATTTCACAATAGATCCTTTTTATTTTTCTGCTTTTATAAATTTACCATTTACTAGTATAAATTTATTACCACCGCCAAGACTTTCGAAGCTATTTTTCTTAAAACTAATACCTTTGGCTTCATCTCCAAATAAGCCGTATTGTGTTTTTACTCTCTCATAAGCAACAGTACATGAAATTTGAACAATACTTTCGTCTTTATCTTTGTAGTATAGATTTGAAAATATCCAAGGTTTATATTTTTTTAAATTTTCATCACCTATAAATTTATAAATTTCTTCATAGCAGCTTTCTGAAATTTTACTGGATGTGCCACCCTTAAAGTATGGCTTGCCATTTGAGAGAATTTGTTGCATTTTAGGATTGTCATAAAATTCTAGCTTTAAAATTTCTCTCATTTTTTTATTTCTCTCATTTTTGTTAGGTATTGTCTTTATTCTTTCTAAAATTTCTTTTCTCTTACTATCCCTTATTTGCTCTTGCTTGTCTATCTCTTTTTCAAATTTCTCATTAAATACATAAACTCCACCATATTTACTAGCTAAATTTTCTAGTTCTGAGTTGCTTATCTTATTGCTTGCTTGATTTGCAGAGCAGGCTATTAAAAATATGCTTGTTAGTAGTAGAAGTATAATGCCTATAAATTTCATCCTATATCCTTTTTGTTTGGTTTATCATTTAGATCATCTAACCCGTTTCTTTCATTCTTAAAAACGTTATGTAAAAGAGCATAAGAAGCATCTGCAATGTCTATGTAGTCTTTAAAGCAGTTTATTAGTTCTTTACTTGATTTTTTAGTTTGCATTATTTGTCCTTGCTTACTCTTTCAAATTTGCCGTTTATCAAATAAAAGATATTATCACCAGACTTTACCCCAAATGTATCTTGTTTAAATGATATGCCTCTATTTTCATCGCCAAATAAACCATATTTAGTTTTGATGTAGTCATATGAAAGATATATTTTTATTACAACCATTTCCTTTCCATCAAAGTACATATATTTAGGATAAATTCTAGGCTCTTCTTTAAAAAAATCATCTCCCATAAATTCTTTTATTTTATTTATATAAGTTCCAGGAATTTCAGCTTTTTTGCCAGTTTGGTTTTCATAATCTATCCATCTAGTGTAGTATGGCTTGCCATTTGAGAGGGTCTGAGGAAGTTGTTTATTGATTAAAGTCATATCAACATCATATATTGTTATAAATTTATCCCCTTGTTTTATTTTTCTAGGATTTGACCTTATCTTATCTCCAAGCGATTTGCTTAGTTCTTTTCTCTCAGCTTCCCTTTTCTCTATCTCCTCAACAAATTTTTGATTAAATATATAAACCCCACCATATTTACTAGCTAAATTTTCTAGTTCAGAGTTGTTTATCTTGTTGCTTGTTTGGTTTGCAGAGCAGGCTATTAAAAATATGCTTGTTAGCAGTAGAAGTATAATGCCTATAAATTTCATCCTATATCCTTTTAGAAAATTTATTTTGCTTATTTTATTGTCTTTGAAATTATAATATTATTAATTTATTACACGCTCAATAATACTCACCGTTCTTATGATCTCTGCTATGATTTTATTATTAGTAAATACAATTTATATTATGAGAAGAAAGGTAAAAAACTCACTGCATCGAAGAAAAAATTATTGCACAATACTTAATTAAAAATGCTGTTGGTGTTTAAACATCAGAATACCTGTAAACATAGGTTATTCTTTTGTATTATTTATACTTTATTATTTATCTAATAAATCAAGAGCAATTTTTAAATCCTCTTTAAATTTATCTCTTAGGCTTTTTGGCTCTAATATCTCGATATCTGGGAGCCATCTCTTTATGAAAGGTAAAATTTCTATATCCTGAGTAAAATCTATACTAAACGTAACACTGCCATCCTCTAAAGCCCTTTCAAATCTTTGAGATGGGAAAAAACTCTTCATGCCTTTACGAAAATATATAGCTACCTTAGGAGAGGCTTTAAGTAGGGCTCTTTGTGGCGTATTTGATGGCAAGCTCATGGCATTTTGTATTTTATTAAAATACGTCTTGTACTTTGACAAAATCTTTTTTTGATAGTTTTTTGAACTTTTGCTTAAAGATACTATAAAAGCCACCCTTAAAAGCCTAAAATTTTCGTTAGCATCCTCTATAGCCAAATACCAATTTCCATCAGTAAAGACTATTTTTAGGCATTTTGCATCGGTTAAATTTTCGACTTCACCGATATATCTATACTTAATGTCTCGGTATTCTCTGTTTGCAACTGCATTACGAAGCTCACTCAAATACCTTTTGCTAGGCTCATCTTGTAAATTTTCTAAAGGATTTGTCTTAAATAAAAATATATCAGAATCTTCTTGTAGCTGCTTAGATACCTCTTTTTCATGTTTCTCTAAATCTTCCAATAAGCTAGGGTCGTTTTCATTTAGTAAAGTGATTAGCCAGCCTAGATTGTTGCTATTTTTTAAAAGATACTCTAAAACGATGACTATGTCTTTATTCTTATCAGCTACTCTTAATACACCCATAGGTCTTTTGGCATTTTTTACAAGCTTGTTTTCCACTATAAATGAATCCTCAAATAAAATTTTGATCTCTTCTATATATCTTCTTAGCGTTCTTTCTTGTATGCCAAATTCATCTAAAAGCTCTGCATCTGATGGATAAATTTCTCGTTTTTTTACTAATTTTTTTAAAATTTCAAAAATAATTAATGTTTTATTGTTTAACTCTGCCATTATAAATCCTCATATTCTCTAAATCTTGCATGTTTAAATTCTCGTTTTGTTACAACTTTTCCATTTTCTATATATTCGCTTACTATACGCTTTGTAGTAGCATATATGACGGTCAAACCCATATTTTTTGCGAATTTTATCATGTTATATGTTGCTCCAAAGTCACCTTGAACTAACAACACATCGCCAGCACTAGCCTGCTGCGTAAGTCTATCTTTGTAGATATTTATGACATTTACTACACTTTTTTCAAACGGGTCTATGTCACTCCACTTTGCGTCAGCTATATTTACAAATTTCTCAATTTTTAAATTATCTCTCGCATCCTCCTCTTGTTCTGGCGTTAGAGCATGATTCATTAAAATAAAAAGAGTTTTCACCTTAATGGTCTTTCTTGTAGTTTAAAGTGTATTTTTTTCATAGCCTTAATTTGGTCTATATAAATTAGTATGTTATTTGCACTATTTCTTGGATCAGAGTTAGACCTTTGATCACCCTCTACGAGTTTATGTGCTATGTTGACCCTAATATTATTTACTTTAAAATATATTTCTGCTGCTTTTTTATGCTCAGAGTTGTAATTTTTACTTCCTTTATATTTTCTTAAAGTATATTTGGCATTTTCTCTTGCATCTCTATCTGCAGGATCCTTACCATTTTGTTCGCATATTAAACTAGGGACGACTTCAGCCAATGTCATGTAAGCCATAGCAAAATTTTTATTCTCAGCATACCATGAAGCTAACTCTATTTGTAAATCTGAAATTTTATCTATTCTAAAAATATCTATAAAATCCTTTATATCATTAGCTATTATCTTTAATATATGCTCTTTAGGATCACTAAAATCAAAAATATCTTTACTTAAAGACCTTACGCTCTTTTGTATCGCACTAATATCTGACATACTTAATGCATAGGAAAAGTCCATATAACTATTTTTTATTTTCTCAGGTTGTTTGGATTTGTTTATAAGGGCAATCAACTCATAGCCATTTCCATAGTATTTTAGATTTTTTATAGCTTTTGACCATTCTAAAAGCTCAAAAAACATCTTTAAATTTACTATTGGAGCTATAGTCCTTCCATCTTCGTTTTTTTTCGAAGCCTCAAACATTCCATAATATACGCCTTTTATATTTAGATTATAATCGCGTGTATTTGCACAAAACTCACTCATTACAAAACTCATTAAAGAAAGTGATCTAAATGAATGTGTTATGTCTAGATATACCTCGTCATCTTTTGAAATATTATTCATGATTTGCAAATATTTATCAAAATTTGACCAGAGTTCGTCTTCGTTTATTCCGTATTTTATAATATAACACTCCGAGCCACTCTCTCCAAGTTTATTTTGAATTTGTTCTTTAACGATCCTTAAAAATTCCGTATCATTTTTGTTTCTTTTATCTGTATCTATTTGTACCGCAATTTGTCTATCGCCACCAAATTCTTCGTATACGCTATCCCATACAGAATCTTTTGTGCCGACTAAAAATAGTTTATCTATGCCTATATGATTGCATAAGACATCAGCTATAAGAGTTTTATTCTTATAGATTTTTCCTTCTATTTCATAGTCGGTTGTTTTGTAACAACGAGTATTTTGATCTCTACTACCAGTCCCCAATGAGCTTATTAGAATTTTAGCCATTTTATTCCTCACTTTGTGAATATATTAAGTCATAGTGTCTAACACTATAATCATTTGTAGAAACATACTGTAAATGCCTATCATTTGGTATCGCAAACATTGCTCCAGCTATGGCTATTACTTTTTGGCCACCAGTAACGTCAAATACGATATCATCCTCTTTAAAGCCCTCTTTTTTAAGCTCTTCATACGTATTTTCTAAAAAATCATAGACATTTTTAGCTTTTTCAAAGTCGCCAGCACTCTTTATCTCTATAATTTTTGCGATATTGCTACCAAAAATATTTTGCACACATTTTGAAAATTTATCCTTATCATTAAAGGACTGATCAGAGCAAGCGATGACTAATTTTGTGAGCCTATTTTTATGGTAGTCAATCGCAGTAAGAGGCATAAAATAGTTGTTAGATTTAAAGCCTTCAAGGCTTTTAAATTTTTCCAACTTTTCTTCTTCACTTGAATTCGGACTTAAAAATAGCACCAATGCTTTTGCTTTTTTAGGTTCATTATTTATGCTTATCTCTACATTAGCAATGTTTTTTGGGATTATTTGCTTAACTAGCAAGAATATTGCAACTGAGCCTAAAATTTGAACTAGCATAGTTCCATCTTTTGCACTCCAAGTAAAAATTTCTCCTCCAAAAATTTTATCTAGCAATGCAGACATACCATCAGGTAGCCATGCAAAAAAGACAGCTACCCCAGTTATTATCAAAAACGCTTTAACTCCTAAAAGTGAGCTTCCTAGAAGCGAAACAATTATTTTTTGAAGTTCTCTATTTTGGTATTTATTCATTCTATATTCTTCCTTTTCCGTAGTTCCAGCGACTTTGATTATTTTGATTATTCTGCTTTTTTTGAGGCTTTGTATATATAATCATTTTTGAGTATTCGTTTAAGCTCTCGCTATAATTTTTAGCTCCAGTAAATTCGTTTTTCTCTACTCCAGTATTTTTTAAATAATCTGACTTTGGATTTTCTAGTTGTTGATATTGAAGTAGCCTTGATATCTTATAGCTAGTGCTTGCCATTGATATAAGCTCAGCTAGTTGTTTTTTATTAAGCCAATTTGGTACAAATTCATTCATTTGTTTTTCAAATTCTTTTAGATATTCGTCTTGGCTATATTTTAGGTCTTTTAATGTAAGTTTAATATCTATTTTTCCATATCCATAAGGTTTTGCAAAGCCAATATTATGCATGCATTTATCACTTCTACCATGAAAAGTTATAGCACTTATTAGTGCTCCTATTTCGACTTTTTTAAGGTTGTGAAATGCGATTTTGCCTTTAAATACGCTATTTGCTGGAAGCGGCTTAAACTCAACTACCATATCTTTGTTGCCATTTCCTATGTTTAGTTGCTCTACTCCAGAGTGCAAAGGATATCGTTTGTAGCCTCTTATCCTAGCAGTTGTGTCCATAAGTGTTATGTATTTATCACCATTTTGCTCTAAGTAGTTTGGATAATAGCTAGGATTTGGTGTGCCAAATATCCCTTGTTCGGTCTTTTGAGCTTCAAACCTCTCAATTGTTGATTTAAAATGTGAGAAATATACTCGTCCCTTTATAGCCTTTTTGCCCCTAACTGTTCCAAAAATAGTCTCAGCAAGATCATATTTTGTTTCGTCACTTTCCTGCTTTGCTGCTTCAAAAATGGTTTTTTTGTAGGCTAGTTTAAAAAGTTGCGTCAAGCCAATAGCAGTTTTGTCCTTGTTGTAAAAAATTGGTACTGGCATACCTTTATTAAACTGCCTTTTCCAAAATTGACCATCTATTGATTCTTCATCATCAAAATATACACTTTTAAAATTTTCAAAAATATTCTTATCTAACGCAAATTTGTTACCGCTTTTAGCAAAGATAAATTCGTGTGTTTTATTCCCTATTTGACCCGTAAAAACTAAAATGCCTATTATTCCTTGCCTATCAAATTTAGCTCGCTTAATGGTTATATTTTGCCCTGATCTATTTTGCGACTTCTCATTATAAGGAGTAAAATTTATCTCTTTTAATAAGCCAAATTTTGTGTATTTATCCTTAGCAGTTTCTAGTTTTTTTATGTCCTTATAATTTTCGTCATTGCGTAAATTTATTGTTCGAATATCTACACATTCTTCAATCATATAACTATTGCCATTTTTAACTAAAAAGCCACAACCATCAGCCTGTCCGACTAAATTTTTTCTATCCGTCATGTCCCTAACACTAAGATGTTTTTTATGCTTCCCTTCGTCTATACGAATTTTACTAAAGCTCATTATCTCAAGGACATTTCGTATCATTCCTTTTATGCTAGTTGCAGGTATGTAGTACTCTTTGCCACCATTTTCGTTTGTAAAGTGACAAAATTCGGTGCGATTCTTACTATCCTTTATAAAAATAGGACTTTTTGCTGTTATTTCGACCTCTATTACACCGCTTTCGCCATCTTTAAATGGCACGTCGTGGATGTTTTTAAGTATGTCTTCACTAGCCCAAGGCGGGTAAAATATTTTTTCATTTAATGGTACAAAATTATAAGGAGCGGTTATCATTTTTCATCCTTTTCATCTCTTATAAAACCAGCAAAAGCAGACTTTTTAAATTTCAAAACAGGCAGCCCTTCGCAAAGCTCGTCATCCTCTTCTATCCAAATTTGGGCCATTTTTATCTTGATGTCGCTAGACTTTGCATAAAAGACTTTTACGTCATCCTCGCTTAGTTTTACGCTACCTAGATCCGTCTCATCAACAAACCAGCCATCATTTATCTGACGTATAAATATACTTTTATTTTGACTTGAACTAAAAAAATGTGCCTCATAAATTAGCTCGCCTTCACTAAGGCTAGGGCTTCTTTCTCCAGCAAAAAAGATATGTTTTTCATCGATTTTCTTGCTCATTAGTTGGATGTAGCCTTCGTAACCAGCAAGGCTATTAACGTATTTTAAAATTTCATCTCTATTTTTTTTCATTTTTTAGCTCCAATTCTTCGCCATTTTTTGTGGCTTCGCCTTTAAAAAATCCATAGCCCTTAGTGGTCGCTCCACCAAGTGATAAACGTCCTTTTACCACATCATCCAGACTTTGTTCAAATGCTCCTAGCGCGTCATCACTCACGTTATTTCTAAGTAAAATTTCTATCGTAAATTTATCTTTTTTAGCAACCGCTTTTTCTTGAAACAAGGCCGCATCTATAGCTCCACCAGTGAAGCGATCTATGCTAACATGCTCAAAGACTTTTGACTCATTGCTTGGTTTGTAGTTTAAAAAGCAATCGCTTATTAAAATTTTACCTTTAGCGCCATTTTCATTTTTATTTTTTTCATAGCCAAAAATTTCCCTTACAGCTTTATTTTCGCTACCGACCTTACCATCGTTTTCAAATTCTTTTTTTATTTTATTGTAATGAAACGCCGTTCTATGCGATAAAGCACCTTTGATTGAGCTAGCAGGGATTAAAATCTTTTGCTCGCTAAGCTCTTTAGTTTCATAATCAACCACGCTTTCAGTAACTGGCATGTGATCAGCATCTACATCACCAAATCCACTTCCAAACATAAAAAAATCATCCGCAGCTATCGCAAGCTCATATCTTATAAAATTCTCATTTGGCTTGCTTTTTAGATCAAAATTTACAAAGCCCTCAGGGCTATCATTTAAGCTACTTTTATAGTTGCAAAGATCAAATTCACCCCATTTTATATCATTGATCGCCAAAGCACCAAAGCCTTTTGAGCTTCCACCACCAAGCCTTAGAGCGGGATCTGAAAGTAAATTTAGTATCCTCTCAAACTCATCTTTTGTCCCTGCAAGTTCTAATGAAAATTTAAATCTACTTCCGCTAAAAACTACCTCTTCATCAAATTTTCCAGCGTCTTTTGCTGTGCCATTTGCATTTATAGCTACGTGATCTCTGATAGGCAAGCTGTCAAAAAGCTGTAAAAATTTGCTCTTTTTTGAAAGCAATTCTTCACAAACCATACCATTTTCATCAACAAGCAGTGCATTTGACACCACAAGTCTTGAGCCAACTAAATTTTTACTATCTTTGCCTTTTGTTCCAAAAATTTCATTTGCCGCTTCTTCTCCGACATACTCTTCAAACGCTCTTCTTAGTATCCCTGCGACCGAAGTGCCAAGTATCATAGGTAAGCCATTAAAGTCCCTTTGTATAGGCGCATCGTAAAAAAGATCATTCTTGCCACCTCCAACTTTTAGCGGAGTTTTGGCCTTTATAACAATGTGTGCTAAAAATCTTTTCATCTCTTTTCTCCTGTGGCTTTTGGCATTTGCATCGATAAGAGCAGTGTAAATTTAAGCGAATTTTTGCTCTCTTTTATGGCTTTTAAAAGCACATGACCATTACCAGTTTCTTTTTCACAATCCCAGTTTGCTTTTCGAATGCCATTACGTATAAATTTGGATATCTGACCAGCTATATTTTTGTCTTTTTCTTCGGTAGTTTGGTTGCTGATTTTAGTCTCTTTGTCGTCAAGCACACTATCATTAGTAGCAACATCTCTACATATCGACCTTATCGCTCCCCACTGAGAGTTTGATATATCGCTAAATTTAGCCTTGTTAGCATCTATAAATTTAGCCACATTCTCAGCTATTGTAAGAGTTTTCGCTCTATCTTTTTCCTTTTTACTTAAGAAATTAGCCAAATCGCTTTTTATCTCTATTTTTATATTTGCTGGCTTATCTTTTTCATCATTTTTAAAGCTTATTGCTCTATCTTTTTCATCTCCGCCACTTAAAAATAGCGGATTTATCAAAACTTCGCCAAAGCCTTCGCTTAAGTATGCTCCAACGCCATTTTTTAGCTCAGCTATCTGCTCATTACTTAGATCTTTTAGTGCGATGACGCTGCCCTTATTTATACAAATTCGCTCATAGTCTTTTGTAGCTCTAGCACCATTATAAGGGGTAAACTGAGATACTCTGATCTGCGTTTTGCCATAGTCTATGTTATTTTCGCTCAAATTTGGCAAGATATACCTTACATCGTAGCTTGGATTGCCGTTTTCGTCGGTAAGTGCAAGTCTGGATTTAGCATATATAAAAGTATATTTTTCTGGCGGTGTAAAATTTTTATTTTCGTCTTTTTGCTCACCGATAAATTCTATCTTTACAGCACCATATTCAGCACTTTTTGACTTACCAAGTCTAGTTGAGCGCTCAAGAGTTTCTTTTACCAGGTCTATCTCATTTTGACTAACGCTTTCATCAAATTTAACGCCAAATTTCCACTTTTGTCCAGCTCTAAATGCCTCATAGTCATACATTTGACTATCTTTAGAGCGTCTTACTTTTTTATCATAGGCACTTTTTTGAGAAAAGTCATAAATAAAGCTTAGCTGCTCGTTTTCATCATTTATATAGCCACTTCTCATCTGTTTTAGCTGGATAAAATCCTCAAATTTATCCCTGTCATTAGCGTTATATTTACAAAGCAGATGGTGGTTATAAATTTTGCTGCTATCAAGCTTTTCATGAAAATAAGAGAGTGGGATCTTAAAAAATTCCTTGCCATCTTTAATAGGCGATGCGTCACAAAATTTCACCGCCCCACTATGAAAAATTTTAAATGGATCGCTAAATTCACTGTATCTGCTAGCTACCATACCTAAAAATGCACTTCCAGGTATAAAATCAAGCAGGCTCATCTTGCCCTGTGTATTTGAGGCCGCTTGCAATATGATTGGACTTTTAAAAGTTATCTCAAATTTTAGCTCTCTCATCATAACCCCTTCACTACAAATTCGCATCTACCAAGGCCTCTGTTGCGGTTTAGCCCCATCCTCTTTATCATCTTTAAAGATCGCTCCAGCTCTTTGGCAAATTTCTCATCTACATTTTCTATCGTTCCTTTTAGGCTAATAGGCAAAACCACCTCGATATCTCTTAGCGATTTATCAACAGCTATGCCATTTTTATCAACCATCGTTGATGAGATAACGTCAAAGAGATTATGCACAAGATTGTTCGATATGATCTCATCAGCCGTTTTTTGATCTAGCGTTGCACTGCTAAAGTAGCATTGTGCCTGCGTTGTATCATCGTTGTCGTTTTGCTTATTTTCTCTACCTCTTGAGCCGAAACATCTATCTATGTCCTCTTTGCTCCAAAACAGCTCCGCCATCTCGCGCACCAAGCCTTTTATAGTCTTTCCAGGGACATAAGGAAGTCCAAAACTATCTTTAACCACATAGCTATCTAAGGCAGCGCCGCCACTAAGCCCACTACTAACGTGCCAGTAGTCGAAAAATTTAAGCTCATAACTTATTGTCATTTTTTGCCTCCAAGACTATAAGTAGCAGATAAAATTTGTAGCAGATCATAGATCGGAGTTTTTTGCGACTGATCTTTTTCTATTATCAAATTTTCACAAGATAGTCCCTTGTAAAACTCATCCAAAGACTTATCAAATTTACCCCTATTTTCAAGCATATCGTTTATCCTATCTAACATCATCTTGGCTAAATTCTCATTTATACCAAGCTCTTTGATCCACTCTCTTAGCTTGCCTTTTGGACTTTTTTCGCCACTATAAATTTTTGCTAAATTTACAAAAGCATCTATATTTGCTTCGCCATCTTTATTTAGATAGTATGGACCAAAGTCGCACCTGATGTTATCACCTTTGTTTTTTATCGTAAGCTCATCTTTTATGAAATTATCCCAGCTTTGGAAATTCGAGCTTTGAACGTTATGAAACATCACGCAGCTTGGAGCAGCGCTCTCTTTTGGATATTTATTTTTAGAGTGTTTTTTAGCCACACCGCAAAGCTCCTCTGCTAAGCTAACAGCGTAGTGAAATGGAAATTTCTCATTGCAGTATGCTATGCCAGCACACATTGTTAGTTTTCGCCCGATATAAGACTTTTCTCTTTCGGTTTCATTTTCAAATTCCTCTATGAAATTTTTAGTAAATTCCAGTGCAATATCTGCGTCACAAACTGCCGTCATATCATCGCCACTTAGTATCAGCGCCTTTATCTTTAAACTATCACCAAATGTCTCTTTTGTCCTTTTTTTGGCATTAGCAAATGCAGACTTTGTAGATCTATCTAGTGCCTCTGAAAAATTAACTATAGCTTCTGTTTTACCAATGCTATCCACGATCTGCGCTAGGTTTTTCACTAGCACCCCAAGGCCGTTGCCATCAGCGTGGATAACTGCTAGTTTATGTTTCTTATTTGAGATATCGCTAAACTCTTTTAGCTCAGCAAATTTAATGTCATCTTCTTCGTTGTGCTCTGTTCGGCGTTTGTTAAACCATCTATCATGCGACTTTCTCTTTTGCACGCACGAGATGTCTAGCCTATCATCACTAAATTTTACAACACCCCTAGCAGTTTTTGGCGCTAGAAGCATAAAATTTATACTCATATCAAGTGGCAGAGTTGGGCGGTTACGTTGGATTTTGAGATTTTCCTCGAGCTTTTTAGAAGACTCTTTATATCCATCGTACTTAACAGCGGCTTGAGAGACCGTGATACCATAAGCATTTTGCATTATTTTTTTAGGTAGCTCAAGGACTATCTTGCTTAAATTTTCTTTGCCATTTACTATAGCTCTGAAATTTCCAGCAGCATTTAGTAAAATTTCCTTAACCAAGCCACTCTCTTTTAGCTCGTCAAATATAGCAAACAATGGCCCATCGTCTTTTTTCTTATCTTTAAATTTTTGCCCTAAAGAGTCGATTATTTCACTTGCGCCAACTATCTCTTGTAGTTTATTTGTAGAGTAGATATATTCTTGTATCCCTTGAATGCTCACACCATATAGGTACTCCATATAGTCTCCTTTTTTGCATCATATTTGACATTTTATTTAAATTCATATTTCATTTACTTAAAAAGAGTTAAGGCTTGCAAATTTAGTTAAAATATTTCTAAAAAGAAACATTTAGCCAAAGCATACGCCTTGGCTACTATGAACTAAAATTTCGCCGTGATACCCAAAGTCACTATAGGTTGTCCCTTTTTTAGGTCGCTACCATCTAGTCTTTGGCTTTGATAGCCGCCATATATATTAAGGTTTGCTCCCTTTGAGATACTTATAGATATAGGCACGCCAAAGCCGTATGTAGAGCCCTTGATATTTTTGATGGCATATAGATCATATTGAGTTTTATCGTAAGATCCACTCACACCGACACTTAGCCACTCAGCCACCCTATAGCCGTATGTTGCTTGCACGCCGTATTCTCGCCAGTTTTTAAGATCACTGCCGATGTTGCCAGTAACAAGGCCGTATTTGTAGTTTGTCTCAAGTGCTACAAACTGATTTTCAGATAGCTTTTGAGACCAGCCAAGTCCGCCACCTATCTCGAGAAATCTATGCACATCCTTGCTTCTAACGCCAGCATGACCTGCTAAGCGGAAGTATAGCTCGCCATTAGCAGCTTGCACTAAGCCATATTTACCATCAAAGCCAAGAGCAAAAGAGGAAGCGCCCCATATGTCAGTACCTTTGTAGTAAGTATCTAGCGCGATGGCAACTTTGTCGTGATTAGTAGGTGCTATATTAGCTAGATTAGCAGCCTCACTAGCAAAAGCAGAGCTTACAACTCCTGCAACCATTAAAGATAATGCGATCTTTTTCATAAAAACTCCTTAATTTTTTTATTGACGCTTTAGCATCAACTTCGGAGGCAATTATAAAAAGTTTCGTTGTCATATACGGTCAATATGACGATTATTTTTTTATATAACAGCTAAAAAATAACTAAAATGAAATATATCTATGAATTAATACTTGGGAACTATGCTAGATGCACCTACCTGCTTCATTCCCATATATCGGGGAAATTTGTATCAGATTTAGGACATGCAACAATAATTGCTAGTTTAATAATACTAGCTGTTTCAATACCATAGATCTGGGAAATTTGTATCTAATCCTATAAAGGAAAAAAGATGTTTAACAAAGTAATTTTAGTTTCAATCCCCTAGATCGGGGAATTTGTATCTAATCTTATAACACCAGCTCCGTAAGCAAAATTTAGAAAAATGTTTCAATCCCCTAGATCGGGGAAATTTGTATCAGATAGAGCTCTATTTTGAGCTCGAAGATAGATGTTGGTATCACGTTTCAATCCCCTAGATCGGGGAAATTTGTATCAGATCAAGGACTAGACCTTGCAAAAAGCGTTGAATGGCTAGAATTAGTTTCAATCCCCTAGATCGGGGAAATTTGTATCAGATGATATGTATATCTATATGAAATGTTCTCATCAAAATTTGTGTTTCAATCCCCTAGATCGGGGAAATTTGTATCTAATCAGCTATTTTAGCCACCTTAGCTTTTGCTGTTTTTGCTATAACGTTTCAATCCCCTAGATCGGGGAAATTTGTATCTAATTTTGGTCTAACATACCAAAGACTTCTGTTGCCGCTGTTTCAATCCCCTAGATCGGGGAAATTTGTATCAGATTATTATTTGAATTTGATACAGCATGGACACCTCCAGTGTTTCAATCCCCTAGATCGGGGAAATTTGTATCAGATTATACAAAGATAATGACTCGGTAACCGTGTCTGGTAAGTTTCAATCCCCTAGATCGGGGAAATTTGTATCTAATTGAATCAGTTTCTAAAAATCAGTAACGATTTTTGGGATGTTTCAATCCCCTAGATCGGGGAAATTTGTATCTAATTTTTTTTTAAAGGACCAAAAATGCGTAATTCAGTAAAATGTTTCAATCCCCTAGATCGGGGAAATTTGTATCTAATTTTTTTTATAAAGGAGAGTAAATGAAAAAAATGAGAATTGTTTCAATCCCCTAGATCGGGGAAATTTGTATCTAATAAAAAAATGTGGTTATGCACATTTGGTAGCAACTTGATGTTGTTTCAATCCCCTAGATCGGGGAAATTTGTATCTAATTCAATGGACTGGGTTTGGGATCAGGCAATGGATGAGGTTTCAATCCCCTAGATCGGGGAAATTTGTATCTAATAAGAGTTTAAACTCAACTTCCTCGGTGACGACGACAACGTTTCAATCCCCTAGATCGGGGAAATTTGTATCTAATAGCCCAAAAAACGCTTGTAAATTAACAATGAGTTTTAAAAGAACTACTCTTTGCCGGCATTATATCACAAATGGCAAAATGTTCGAAAATGTGGCAAAAAAAATTTTTCAAATTCGCACTCTTTTGCTTACAAATAGCTTAAGATAGCGAATTTAAGGGCATTTATAAAAGCTAAAAAGTTCGAAAATCTAAAATGAAAAGTGAAAATTTGTGTGATTTTCGAATTTTGGCAAATTTGGGCTATATGCTAAGTACCTAAAAAAGGCAACTTTAAAAGTGCAAAAATGCAAAAGTTCGAGAAAGTCTTTTTTGGGATAGGGAAATTTGAGATTTTCGAAGATTTTGAAACTTAATAAAACATAAAAATGCGGTAAAAAGGGCGTTTTGAAATTTAGAAAAGTTCGAAAATCAAATCCCTAAAAAAGGCGCTTAGACATAGGTGTCGCTTGGGCAAAATATCTTGCCTTCGCCTAAGGTCTCGCTTTTAGCCATGCAACTTTTACAGATGCGGTAAAACAGCACTTTGTCAGTTTTAGGGTCGATGATCTTTGATATGCGCTCTTTTATAGAGAAAAAGTCACGCTCTTGGATGTCTAGCTCAAAGACTGAGTAGTTTGCCCTTATGCCGTAGCTCTCAAGTAGCGCGGCTAGTTTGTTTCGGCGCTTGGTCAGGCGGACGTCGTAGCAGATGATGATGTTCATTGAAATCTCCCTATAAAAGGCTTGTATTTTTCATTTTGTGTGACGGCTCGCTTTAGGGCGTAGGCTTGCTTGTCGATGATGTCTTGTGCTTTTAGCTGCTCGCCCCTATACTGCGTGTAGGCAAAGAGCTTTTCGTTGACGTTTTTAGCGATATTTTGCCTAGTTTTGGCAGACAAAAGGCCGTCTTTTATCTCGAAGGGCTCATTTTTATTTACCATGGAGATGATGGCGCGATCGACGATGAAGGCTCTAAATTCCTCGATGAGATCAAAGGCTAGAGTGGGCTTTTGCTCGTCAAGTGCGTGCAGATATGAGACGTGAGGCGAGAGCCCTACGGCGGCGATGGACTTTAATATCTTTGAGTAAAGTATGGCGTAGCCGTAGTTTAGGGCTGAATTTACAATGTCAGTAGCGCCTTGCGTGATGCGTGCGGTGAAGCTAAATTTATAGTCTATCGCCTTTGCTATGGCCTGCCAGTATGCGTTTGCGCTGCTACCTTCAAAGCCTAGAAGCTCGCTTACGCTTTGGGCGTTTGGGACGTGGGAGGTTAGTATCTCTTGCATGGAGCTGATGTGAGAGCTTAGGCTTTTGTGGTATTTGTCTAGGTATTTTAGGTAGTTGATCTGGTTTTTTAGCTTGCCGATGATGAACTGCTGGGCGATACGCAGAGACTTTTTGGTTTTTAGTAGCGTGATCTGTGAGGCAGCGGTTTTTGAGATGGCTGAGTTTGCTGTAAAGAGCGTGGCGTAGCTTAAATTTGTCTTTTCGTCGATGAAATTTATAGAAATTTTGCGTTTGGCGCACTCTTTTATGACGGCGGAGCTTAGAGAAATTTGGGCGTTTATGATGATCTGGGTTATTTGAGTGATCGGGAATTTGTGCTTGATAGCGCCTTTGTCTTTTAGGACAAATTTACCCTGTGAGAGCGCTAGAAAATAAAATGGCGTCGTGATGTGGATGACGGAGCTTTGCGAGAAAGACTTTGTGTACTCGCGCTTTTTGGCTTCAAGGGCGTTTTGGACGGACTTTACGGCTGGGCGTTTAGCGTTTTTGTAGTAGGAGAGAATTTTTGCTTTTTTGAGAGAGTGACTTAAGCTCAAATGGGAAATTTAAATTTGATAGAGCGTCTGCTAGAGTGTGCTTGTCTATGGTTTTTAAAAATTTGCGAGTTAAATTTGTCAAAACTTCATCAAAATGCAGGCAAAAGCTATCTTTTTGCGCTGGCGAAAAGAGCTTAAGCGAAATCGTATTTAGATGTGAGATATAGGCGTTTATGCTCTCTACGCTTTGGGCAATGTCTGGCTTTTTAGACGAGGCTGTGAGTTTGGAAAGGATGTGGGTAAATTTATCACCACTTATGCTTAGCTCGTGGGACTTAAAATTTACGCCTAGAAAGGTAAAATAGCTATCTTTGTCGTGTAAAGACGTTTTGGCTTCGTTTAGGGATAAATTTATGGTTGCTAAAAAGTCCTTTAGTCTGGCAAGCGCTTGCTCGCAGGCTTCACGTGAGCTAAAAAATAGAACAAAATCATCTGCGTATCTCACAAACTCTATGCCGCTACGTTCGAGAAATTTATCCATCTGATCTAAATAGATGTTTGAAAGAAGTGGGCTTAAGACGTCGCCTTGATGAACCCCTTTTGTGTGAGAGGTGTAGTCAAAACGCTCGAAAATGCCATTTTTTATCCAAAGCTCGATGAGCCTAATGATGCGAGTGTCTTTGATGTTTGAGCGCAGAATTTCAAGCAGTTTTTTGTGATTAATGTTTTCAAAAAAGTCTTTTATATCGGTTTTTAAGACAACGTCGTGCGTCAAGCAAAAATCTCTTGCCCTAAAGATGGCGTTTGAGTATGATTTGCCACTTCGGTAGGCGTAGGAGCGGTTTGAAAAGCTCTTGTCAAAATAGCCTGAAAGCTCACTAATGAGGATGTTTTGTGCAAATTTCTCTTTTAAAGATGGGATGGCTAGCTTGCGAAGCTCGTCTTTGTTCTCTTTGGGGATGAAGGCTCGTTTTAAGGGCTGGGGCGAATAAGAGAGGTTTAAAATTTCATCCTTTAGCTCGGCAAAAAATGTCTCTGTGCAGAGCTCATCCATGCTAAGTCCGTCAAGCCCTAAGGCTGTGTGCTTGAGCCTTTTTAGCGCATAGTCAAATGTATCTTTTGTAAAAATATCCTCTAAATTTAGATCAAACATAGGCTATCCTTTTTAGCTTTTTAGTACTTGATGCAAAAGCTAGCCAGAAGCACAAAGGCTAGATCTGCGTCACAGCTATCTTGCCCAGTCCAAAAACGGTGCTTTTGCCAACGCCTGTGATAGTGGCTAGCTGCAAAAGTCCTGCTGAGCGCTCATCAAGGCCATAAACTCGCATCTTGCCAGTGACGCCACCAAAGTGCATCTTGGTATGCTGGCGGTTTGAGTAGCGCTCAAGGTCGTAAAAGCTAAGCTCTTGCTCGAAATGGTCAAATTTAACTTCAAATTTATCCATCTGCGTGCCTGAAATACCCTCGTATCGCATGGCGATCTGGCGGATGAGTGACCTAAAATCGATCTCGCTTTTAACAAGGGCATTTTTTTGCTTTATGCGAAGTGGGGTTTGAAGGTGGATCTCGTAGTCGCCTGCAGTGAAATTTGGTGTGAAATTTAGAGTTTCTGGCTCGGAGTTTAGTAAAAATTTAGCTTCAACCATTTTGCCATTTAGCGAAAAGTGGCTGAGCTTAAATTTATCTCTACTTGCGCCAAGACCTATATCTTGCATATTTTTAACAGCGATAGCTACATAAGGCAGGTAGCTGGCGGCATGCTCGAAAAGCAAAATTTTAAAGTCAAAGCTCGTTTGCTCAAGCTCGATGTCTAGCCTAAAATTTGGCGTATCGGAGATGTTTTCAAAAAATTCATCATAGATGCAGCTACCAGAAATGTCGCATGTGCCGCACTCTTGGCTGATATAAGGGCAGCTGGCGAACCTTAGCGCGTGTCCGAAAGTGCCTCTGATGGTAGAGCCGATAAATGGGTAGGTGGGCTTTAAATTTGTGCCGCAAACGGCTAACTCTAAATACTTTAGCATGGTTGCCTTTGAGAGATTTTTTAAAATTATACTCTAAAAGAGGTTTTAGCTAGCTAGAGCACGCAAAATGGGCACTTAAATGTCAGCATTTGACGCTGCTATTTTGTAAGATTTCGCCTATTTGTAAAAATAAATTTAAAGGATAAAAAATGCAAAAGCGAGATCAAAATATATTGTCTCACATTAGGCGAGAAATTTCTCTCTCGACAAGGGTCAAAAAAGATAAAAGTAAGTATAGCAGGAAGCTAAAGCATAAGTGCGCGGAGGGTTTTTAGTAAATTTATCATTTGCGACACAACCTGTCACGCTACTAGGTTAAATTTTCACCATAACTTAAATCAAAGGAGTATGGATGTTAAGATATATCATAGGTGGCGTGGCGCTTGGGGCTATTGGTTTTGGGCTTGGTAAATATTTTAGTGAGAGTGAGCATTATTGCGATTATTTAAATCAATTTAGCCAAAATCCAAATGGCGAGATAGATAAAAGCACCTTGCAAGATAAATTTTTAGAAATTTATGCAGGTATAGAAAATTTGCAAAGAGCACTGCCTGCTATACTTGAGGAAAGTGGTCTTAGAAAATTTATAGGTGCTGAAAATGCCAAAATCATAGAATTTAGCAAAGATGACGAAAAGTATAAATTTGCCCTAATCTGCTTAGTAAATAACAGCAAAAGAGATACTAGCTTTTTAGATAGACTAAGCAACGTCTTAAGCGATATCTTACTAAAGATAACGCAAAAAAGGGATAATACAAAAGAGGAGGATAGCTTTTTAAAAGTAGATGCACATCAAGCGGGACTCATATACGCGTTAGTTGAAGCAAACAATAAATTTGTAACCATGCTTCGTCAGATAAATGAGATGAAAGATATCGATGTGGTTTTAGACATTTTGCATGAGTGGATAGAAATTTATGAGAATGACTACTTTAAAAAGGCCTTTGCGTGAGCGGTTTTAATATCGAGCTCTTTTTTCGCATTTTGCAAGAAATGGCTCAAATCCTTTTAAAAATATCAATCAAAAATAGGCTGGGACGGACAAAATGAGCACTACTGATAAATTTCTAAGAGCAAAAGCTTTTGGTAAGTCTTATGAGCTAGATCAAATTATGAATAAACTTTCTATTGTGCTTTTTAAAGATGAGTTTATCACAAGAAGTATCATTGAATTTAGCGCTCAAAGATTGGATATTTATAGGTTTGTAAAAACTGATGATGATTTACAAATTTTAAGCGATCTTTCGTTTATGCTTAGATATATGCTCGCAAATATGGCTGGCGAGCAGGCCAAAGATAAAGAGGAGCTTAAAGATTTGTTTTTTACAGCTAGCATTTTGCTAAAGGGTGCCAGCTCTATACGAGAGCTAGCCTTCACTTTTAAAGATGTAGCTAGGTTTTATAAAAACTACCATGGTGGAAAGAGTGCATAGTGGCAAAAGAGGAAGTCTGGTTGTTTATGAATTTATTACTATTTAATTTTTATTAAACTTTTAGAGTGGTTTGACGATATAGATATGAGTGATTTGGTTGCTGCCAACGATATTTTAGAAGAAAACGAGCTAGATAGAATTCACAAATTTAATGAGAATATCGGTCGCCTTTTTCTTTCTTTTCAAAATTTGCAAGTAAAGCTCTTTGGCATAGAAAATTTTACCAGAGCTAAAGTTCGTCTGCACATCTATTTTTAAAGATAAGGAACAAAAATGTGGAGACTTTTTCTAGATCTATCATTTGGTTATATTATGTATAAGATCATTAAATTTTTGGCACTAAATTTATATTTGCCAGCATTACAGGAGCTTATAAAGCAAATTTGTATGAAATTAAAATTGAGTATTTAATTTTATGTTTAGTTTGTCATATCATTTGTAGTAAAAATTCAAAATCATATAGGATGTGACAAACTTTGTTTATTATATTGTTAAGGAGAAAACAATGCCAAGACGTCCAAATCCATTTAAAATGTGCTGTACAAACTGCGGTTACGAAAAGGTGGTTCATTTTAGCAGTGATTGTTTAGACGCTGATGATATGGCCCAGATACCAAAAGTGTGTCCAAAATGTGGTAATGATAAATTTGAGCGCAAACCATACACAGATACTGGTTACAGTATGTTTGATTTAATAAAGAGAATTTTTAAGTAAAACTATGTCAGATAAAATTCGCAACATCCTCATCCTCTATAACCCATACTATCAAAGCGATGTCATCGAGCAGCATCTTAAAATTTTAAATGACAAAGGTAAGGTAGCCTTTGGCAAGATAAAGAGCAAGCGCCGAGATATGATAAATCCTTTTGAGGAGCAAATAGAACAGTTTGCTCAAGAGTTAAGCTCAAGCGGTGATGCCAAATTTTTGCAGCTCTTTTTAACCGACTATTCAAATTTATTTGTAGCAAAGGTCACCTCTATCACAAGCGATGATATGAGCGAGATCGCACCGAGTTACTACAAAGAAAAGGGACTTGATGTAGAGAAGTGGTTTGTGATAAGCGACATAAGGGAGCTAACTAGAAACGACTTTGAGTGTGTTAGAGATAACTACCTAGCGAATTTCACGGTAAATGGTCGCACATACGCAGTCTATGGCAACGCCTACGTCTATCCACTCATTATAGATACCAAACAAGATATGAGCTATTTTGATGACGAGAGCAAATTCTATCCTGATGTTTATAAGAGCGATGAGTTTTTAGAGATCAAGAAAAATTTGACTCGCTATTGCTTTGGGCAATATTTGATAAACCTCATGCATCCAGACAGCATAGAAAACATCATCTCAGCCGAGATAGAGTATCTTGACAACATCTCCAACCCACTCTATGACTTTAGCTCGGTCGTAGTCAAATACTCAAAGACTATGGAGCAAGAAATTTATGCCTTTGCCAAAGTGCTTTTAAAAAAGCTAGCAGATAAAAACCCAGTCATTCTAAAAATAGCCTATGAAGTTCAGGGGTCAAAATTTACGGTCGCTGATATGTTTAACAATAAACCAAATTTAGGAACCTATAAATTTATATTTAAAAACTACCTTGTTCAAGATGCGCTTGAAGGAAATTTACTGCAAACCTATGTGGCTAAAACTTTGCCAAAAGTCATAACATCACTCCAAGACTTACGCAATGAAACAGTCCATGCCAAAGCCCCTAGCCATGCCGATGTAGCAAAACTAAGAGCTAAGATAGCAGGAGTTGGAGAAGGCAGCGTGCTGGCTAAACTCATAAAAGCTAGAGTTGAGGCAAATAAAATTTAGCCTACGCCTCTTGGGCCATAGCAAGTATGATTATTTTAGCAGTGCCTGTGTTTTTAACATCGCTTATAGCTCCAAAAAACTATTCGTTATCTGGACAAGCCATTGTTATATATTCTATTTATAACTTTCTCTTAAGCACTATAGTCCATTTTTATTTTTTATCTCATTAGACATCATTATCAACTCTTTTTTTATATTGCCTAAATTTGAGTTTTTAGAACCTAGAGCATTTGCTATCTCGATATAGATTTTTAAAAGTGGGTTGAAAGCTTGCTGGACAACTTTTTGAAACTCTAGTTCAAGATGGTGAGACAATGTACTAGCTATTTCAGTTATGCAGCTTTGTATTGCATGAGCTCTATTATTTTCTCGTTCTACAGCCTCTTGATATTCTTTATTGGCATTATATATATCATATCCGGTCGATAGCACATTTATCACAGGACCTGCGTATTTACCAATCGCTTCGGAAGCTTTACCTATCCATACAGTTCCTTTGCCTTTCATTACATCAGGTAATGTTTTCTTAACAAATTCTAAAGTACTTTTTGCTGCATTAGCTACCAGTTCTTTATCGGTTATGGCCTTCATTACGCCGTCTTTTATTTCACTTGGTATCAAAAATTCATCCACGAAGGCTTCATTTTTGTTTAGTAAAGTGCTAACATCTATATTTAAATTTGTACCGCTTAAGCCATCAAATGAGGCTTTAAATTGATCAATTTTTAAAGAAACCTCTTCGATTGTTAAATTTAAAATATTAGCCACCTCATCGCTCATATTGCTTATTTGTTTGTTAATACAACTATCAATATCTTGTTTTATACTATTTTCCTCAGAATTAGAATTTGAAAGTATTCTGCGAAGCTGATCTTTTAAACCAGAAATCCTATCAGAAAGCAAGCTATTCAACCTTGTGTCTAAATTTTGCTTTTGTTTCTCAAGATAGGTTACAAGCGAAGCTGTTTGCTTTGCACCATCACTTTCCATATTCTCATCACAAATTTGGCACATTTCATTAATAGTATTTTTGATTAGCAAATTTAAAGTATTTTCTATATCTTGTTCATTAGCTTCTCTTATTAGACGCTTTAATATATATTCAACCTCTAAAAATCCGCTTCTTTCTAATAAAATTTGTTTTCCGTTTAGCTTAGCTTTTAATGCCGATAATGCGTTTGCGCTGACGACCTGAATGCCTGATATATCCTCTATATTTTTTTGCGTCGCCACTTTTTGTAGATTTTGTAGTATTTTACTTTTTACGGCATTGTCATCCTCGCCACCAAGCTCCAGACCAGCCTTGTTGTTTACTACTATAAGTATTTTCTTTTTATTTTTAACCACATCACCTACGCGCTCATATATGTATTTTTCCTCTACCGAGCCGTCATTGCTCATAACAAATATCACCACATCGCTAGTTTTTAGATGTTCAAGCGTAATCTCATCATCCTCGCTTTTTGCATTTAGTCCAGGAGTATCATATATAGTAAAACCATCATAAGTATACTCGTGTATTTGCTTAGTTGTCGGCATATCGCCCATATCTGCAACTTCTTTACCAAAAAGCGCATTTAAAAGAGTACTTTTGCCACTATTATATGTGCCATATATCATAAAGGTGGGCTTAAAGTCACTTAGTTTTTCATCTATTTTTTTATTAAAAGCTATTAGTTTTTGCTTAAAAATTTCGTCTTCTAGCAAGAAATTTAGCTTACTTTGAATAGCTCTGTAATCATTAATCATTATAATTCCTTTAAAAATTTATTTAGCTTTTCATTAAATTTAACAAGCTTGCCTTCTATGTCAGCAGATACGTTTTCTAGTGGTAAAAAAACCCTATCCTGAATGGCTGCATAAATCTTGTTCGTTGCATTTGTGTAGTGATTTATGCGTGAAGACATAAAATTTAATATAACTTCTTCTTTATTGTCACCTACTTTTAAATTATTTGTGCCATCTTCGCTTATGCTTTCACCTATTTTACCGCCAATATAACTAGCTCCAAGACCTGCCGCAGCAGCAACAGCTCCTTGTATAACAAGCGATGCACCACCAGTAGCAAAACCAGCCCCTATTGTAGCGATAGCGCCTAAAATAGATCCCCAGATAGCTTTATTGCGTTTTTTGGTTGGAAGCGACACTAATTGCATTTTGTCTTCTATATTAAATTCATATCCAAGACCTTCAGTAAAATTTACCAAAGAATTATTATAAATTCGCACAACTTCTTTCATGTTTTGCTCTATTATATTGTCGATTTTTGCTTGAATATCTTGATCTATTTGCTTTAGTTTAATTTTTAAATTACCCTTGTCTATACTACCGCTATTTTTCGCCACCTCTGATTGTACGAGAGAGCTTATATCGCTTAGGCAATTGCTTTTAAAAATTTCAAGCCGTTTTTTTATGTTAATCATTTCTTCTTTAAATTCTTCTACTTTTGATTGTATGTTTGATATGGAGTACTCTTTGTCGTTTAGTATACTGGCAACTAAAGCTTTTAGTCCATCATAAGGAGCTTCCTGTTTTAACTTCATGGCTTTATTTTTTAAAATCTTAGTTAGCTCTTCATAAAGTTTTGGCAAGTTGCTGTCATTAAATGCTATATCATCTTTATTTTCTATGGCCGTTTCAGCTGCTTTTGCGGATAAGGAAAAAATTTCGCTCAGCATCTGTTCTTTGTTTTTATCTAGGATCTTTGCTATCTCACTTTTCGCCCATTCCTCTTGCCCACTTCTAACGGCTTTTGTCTTATTTACTAGCGTTTTTATTATGCCTTTGTTGCATTTTTCGCAACCATCTTCGCTACCACATCCGCACTCATCTTCTATGGTTGTGTCCGATTTTGTTATTAGGGCAGTTACTTTTTTGTTCATATCAAAAATTTTGCCCAACTCCTCGATCTCATCTCGTTGAAATGGAGCTCCAGATGAGCTAGGATAAAGTACGTAATCTGCTGCTTGAATGTACTCTTTTGCTAGTTCACCATTTTCCGCAGTCATTGAACCAAGCCCTGGAGTGTCTATCCATGCAAGTCCACTTAGTTTAAAACCCTGTATAGAGCTTGTGCATTCAAGATTATTTGTTTTAAATTCCTCTTCATCAAGCTCTTCTAGCTTGTTTATTTTTTCCTTTTGTCCAGCTTCGTCGTATCTAAAAAATTCAGCCTTTTGTCCTTTAGCTCTATGCTTTGCTATAAAATTCCCAAGATAGCTTTTGCCAGCTTTTACTCTACCGAATATCATTACGATAAAGTGGTTTGCCAAGTCACTTCGAAATTTCTCTTGGGCTAGCATTTGCTTAAATTTATCTTCCCAGTCATCTATACTATCTTGGCTAAGGGAGACTATTTCGTCAAATATTCTGGAGAGATCTTTATTTGTCTTTCTCAGATCATCATCCAAGGCAATATTGCATAGCTCTTTTTTTAGTTCACTTACAAATCCACTCAAAATTTCTCTTTTATTGTCTAAATTTGAGTTAATAACTTTGAGTTTATCTAGCTCATTATAAAAATTAGACATAGTTTCAGTTGAATGCATTTTTCAATCCTTGTAGTCTTTTTATTTCTTTTTTTAACTCTTGTCTTTCTAATTCTAACTTTTGCAATTTCATATTTCTAAAACCAAAACCTCTACGTTTAGAATAAATTTGGACATTATACTTATTCTGCATCCTTTTTATTTCATGATTTTGGTAGTTCTGTACCTCAACTTGCACGATTTGATTGTTTCTTTCTGTTTCCTCCTTCCTTTTTCTTTCAATATCATCGTAACTAGATCTTCCCTTAACCTTATCGTCACTATCATCACTATCTAATAAAGCAGCACCCACTGCTCCAACCGCCCCAACAACACATGCTATAATCCATGGCAACATTTTTTCTCCTCTAGTATGGCTTTAGCTTTGTTTTTATATTCTCGATACCTTGCATCATCTGATTAATCTCAGATATCACAAGCCTGTTTTTGGTCTTTTCGTCATTGATTGCCATGGAATTGGTTTTAAGTTTTTGTTGAAGTAAATTTATAATCTCGTTATAAACTAATAATAAATGTTTTTTGCGTCTGTATTCGACAATATCATATTCACAAAACTTTAGCATCAGCTCTTTTATCTCCTCAAGTCCGCTTTGTTTTGCTAAGATAGCTTTGTTTTCTCGCATAGCTTTTGTATAGCTAGTTGTTTTTGCAACAAACAACATAGGTTTTAACCCAAATACTTCATCTATTTGCTCAATAAATCTTTGTTTTGCATTATCAATTTCTTCATCACTTAAACCCTCAACATGATTCATAACAAATATAGTTTTGTCAATAAGCATTTTTTTTGTGCAAGAAAAATCCAATAATCTTATTAAGTAATCAATTTCTTTTTTACTTAATTCCCCTTCATTTTGAGAATGAACAAAAATATTTACATCTGAATTTAAAACAGCATTAAGTGCACATATATCATCTTCACTGGTAGCATTAAACCCCGGCGTGTCAGTATAAATTATGCACTCATATTCATAGCTTTTATTTTCAGTGGTTTCCCTTTTGTCAGCCACCTTAAATCTACTATCGTCATAATTTTTAGTTAAAGCATTTAGCAACGAACTTTTACCGTGGTTGTATGCGCCAATACATACAACCATTGGTTTTGATTTAAAAGATTTTTGTAGAATATCAGCAACAGCGTAAAACTGATTAAGTGCATTGTCCATATGCAAATATCATCCCTCCTAAAATATCGTCTAATTATAACAAATAAAATGTACGTATTTAACAAAGTTGTACTTTTTACATATAAATTTAGCCTATACCTCTTGAGATCATAGCAAGTATGGTTATTTTGGCAGTGCCTGTGTTTTTAACATCACTTGTAGTTCCAAAAACTATGTCACTATCTGGCTCAAGATACTGCCCTATGATATTTATGGCCTCTGTTAAGTCTGAAAAATCCGTACTTTCTTCTATCTCAAACCAAGCTACCACAGACCTAACCGACACATCTGATGAAAAAAGTTTTTGCATGGCTTGCTTGGTAGCATTTTGTATAGCATTTTGCCCACTAGAAATGCCTCTAATAATCGCTGGCACACCTTTATGAGCCATAGTGCTTTTAATGTCAGATATGTCTAGCCCTATGCTTGCAGAGTGGCCGCTAAACTCATTTATAAACATAGCACTACTAGCCATATCAACTAGGTCTTTGTCTATATCTTTTAAATTTTGCTCATACGAAGTAAAACCTTGAAAATTTGAAAGCTTTAGCTCATTTATCTGATAATTTTCATCATTTATTATCTTTTCAAATGCACTAAACCTCTCTTTATAGTAGCGCACTTTATTTCTATCTGCTTCATTTATTTGTACATTACTTGTTGCTTGATCTATGATCTCGGCTATACTCACAACATCTCCTTTTTAAATTTGACAAAAATTTACACCAGAGCATTGACAGGTTGTGTCATGATCTATTTTTAGGATAAAATAACGAAAATTTTAAAAGGACTTAAGATGCACTCACACGACAAGATAGCCTTTAGGCTCGCTCAAATTTTAATAAAGCTAAATGACGGAGCAAGGCTTAGCATAGATGAGCTCACAGAGGAGTTTAGTGTAAATAAAAGAACCATTCTAAGGGACTTTGAGCGCCTAAATATACTGCCCATAGAAAAAGCAAATGGCAAATACTTTTTGGCTGATTATGCACTTGGTAAGCTTAGCTATAAAGATATCCATGCATTTGCCATACTGAGTGGAGTGAAGTCTTTGTTTCCGGACCTAGACGATAAATTTATAAGCGACATCTTAAACGAGAAGCTAAACAAGGCCTATCTCATCAAAAATCAAGGCTTTGAGGATCTGCAAATTTCAAGAGCCGAGTTTGAAGAGATAAGTGCTGCTATCATTAAAAATAAGATAGTTGAGTGCTCTTATAACGCCAAATTTAGATCACTAAAACCATATAAACTGATAAACAATAACGGTATCTGGTATCTGCTGGCAGATGATAGCGGCAAGCTTAAAAATTTCACACTTTCAAAGCTTGAAAATATAAATATAAAAGATAGTACGTTTGAGCCAAATGAAGAATTTATAAAGCGCATAAAGCAAAACGATACAAACTGGTTTTCGGACGTTAAATTTGAAGTGACGCTGGAGATAAAAAGCGAGGCGATGAGCTACTTTAAAAGAAAGAAATTCTTGCCAAATTTTAAAATAATAAGCGAGGATGAAGATAAGATCGTCCTAAGCACAGAGGTAGCCTACGACGATGAGATCTTGCGCGTGGTCAAATACTGGCTGCCATTTATCAAGATAAAAGAGCCTGAGTATCTAAGGGTGAAATTTGAGAAATTGCTTGAAGAGTATCTAGAATGCAGTTGATAATTATGTAATATTTTTCGTTTATCTTTTTAAAGAAATACATGTTATTAATAAAATGTTTTTATCTTTCCGCTTAAAAATAAGGTCATTCATGGTCTATAATTTTAAGATATTTGTTTCGATTTCTAATATATATACTATCATTAAGTAATTTATAAGTATTTTTATGATATGTAATAAATCATAAGCAAAACCCCTTGATACATCGTGCTTCTGAGATAAAAGTCAAAAATTATTTACCACTTTAAGCAATCTAGCCACCAAAATATTCTATAATACATGCAAATTTAAAAACGAAAATATTTTTAACCAAAGGAGGTTAAGATGATTAAAATTAGTTAAAAGCAGAGGTTCTATTTAGGTAATTAAAAGAGAACCTCTACGATAGGTTGTAAGCATTCCTATTGTAATCGTTCTCTACTTTTAAACTACTTAAATAAAAACCTTATCAACAACTACTATATTAAAGCAATGGGCACACTATAAGTATGCCCATTTGGTGAGATGGCTATTGCTGTCTCTTGATTTTTAAATGGCAAAAAGGAGAAAAAATGCCAAGTAAAAAAATGCTTTTAAATGATTTAAAGGCTATTAGAAAAAATAAAACAAAAGAAGAGATTAAACAAGCATGCCTTGAGGTCTTGTTTCCACAACAAGCAACACTCAAAGAATGCAAGTTACTAATCGAAAATCGTTATAGCGTAAAGCTATCAAATAAGGAGTTTTCCAAATGGAGGAAAGAGTATGAGGCAACAAAAGCCAATCAACCCTCTGATGCATGTCATATTATCTTACCCAACGAAGATAATAAAGAATATGAGGAGCTAAACAATGGCACTAATAACCAAGAGTAGCGATACAGCAGTTGCGGCAAATGCCGTAATTGCACTACAAGAACATGTTGAAATGGGCAATAAGGTTAGTGAAAATATTAGAAATAATATTGAGCTTTTTAATAAAACTGCGGATAGTTTTAATGGAGACTTTAAAGAAAAAATAGAGCTAATAAAGCAAGGAAGTACCGAACTTATAAATGCAGCAAAAGAGATTCAAAACAACTTTAAAAATACTCTAAAAGGTGCAGACAAAACTATATCGAAGATCAACTCATATTTTAGCTCTTTGATGAAGAATATAGTATCTGCATTAATTGCCTTTGTATTTATAGAAGCGATCTTCTTTTTTGGCTACATGTTTTATGATAGCCATAAGACAAATGAAGCCAGATCTGCACTACAAAGCAGTCTAGATAAGGCACTTTATGATGTGTCTAACCTTAAAGGCTTTATCATCCATATCTACAACCAAGATAGTCAAAAAGCTAGTGAAGATTTTACTAAATGGCTAAGCAAAAATGGTGACAGCAATGTTTGGTAGTAAGCAAATTTTTCTAATAGCAAGACACATACAATGTATGACACTTCGTTTTCATACCTTGTATAATCTTGCTCTGCCGAGGGCTACAATGCGAGATATAAGAAGCGTTAAAACGCTTCATCTCGCTAACACATTTTATGAAAGGATATCATATGTCAAAAAATGTCAAGGATAAGGTACTCTCTATAAGGATCACTTCTCAGCAAAATAGCAAATTATCTGATATGGCTAGAGAACTAAAAATATCAAAATCAGAAATCATTTCCTATCTTATAGATAATGGCACTGTAAATTCTGAATCCATAAAAAAGAAAGAGCTATATCCAACAATCATTACATATTTTGCTAGACCTTTTAATAACATCAATCAAATAGCAAAGAGACTAAATATAGCTTATAAGACTAGTGGTAATATAGCTTTAGAAGTGATACTGCGAGCACAAGAAGATTTGTACAAAATTCAATCAGTCCTAACTGAAATTTTAAGCCTAATAAGGAGTAACTATGATAGTTAAGATCTCAAAGGGAGAAAAAGGCGTAGCTGATTATTTAAAAACTGGTAAGAAAAGAGATTCAAAGCTAACTAGAGATGAAAAAGATGATAGATTGCCACTGGCTGGAAATTTAGATCTTATCGAGATGTCTGAAAGGCACCAGAGCAAGAAAAAGAATAAGAAACATAACTACTATCATATATCCTTGTCATTTACTTCAGAGGAGTGGAGCAGACTATATGAAAGTGGCAATATAGATGAGTTTATAATGGATTTTTTGAAGCTCACTTTCCCAAATCACGACATAGATGAGTTACTTTTTTATGCTGAAGCTCATCTGCCTATAATCAAAGAAGAGCCATATATCCCTCGCCCAGAAGGGGCACTAGAAAATAGAACATTAAACAAGAAACATAAAAATGGCGAACCGCTAAAAAGAGAGCCTCATATTCATCTAATAGTCTCTTTTGAAAATATGAAATTTACTCATAGCGTAAAAACTGGTGGAGTAATATATACAAAAGGTGCAGCCAAGCAACAAGTAAAAGCTATTATGGCTAAATCAGCAGAGAAATTTAAAAGAGTAGTTAATGACATCCTATCTAACAAGTATGGATTAAATAATATAGAGCCTTTAGGTATGGATGAAGATCAACTAGAAAAGCAATATGAAAGCTTTAAAAGTGCAGCACAAAAGGTTAAGAAAGGCAAAGAAAAAGATACACAGATGAAGATAGAAACAAATGTAGTGATCGAGCCAAAAGCTAATACAAAAGAGCAGGATATAAGTGTTGAAGAGCTGCTAGCTGATGCTAGAAATTCTACAGCTGATTATCTATTAAGAATGATAGAAGAAGATGAGAGTTTCAAAAAAGACTATTATAATAGAGCAAAGAGGCTTAACGCAATGGATATAAGAGAATTTTTGCCTATGATCAATGCAAAATTTAACATTACCGCAAAAGCTGAAATGGTAAATGATAAATATAAAGTAAGAGTGGATGGGTTTAAGGGAACTTATAATCTAACTGATCTAATGTGTAAGATAGTCTATAATGATAGAAAAGGAGCGTTATTTCACGTGGTTAATGAGCTAGAGCAAATGCTTATAGAGCTTCAAGCCAATAAAAATGAGCCAAAGATAACATTAAGTGTGAGCAGTGACTTTAGTACTCCAAATAAGGACCCAAAAACTCAAGTGCTAAATAGCTGGGAAACGATACGAATAGAGCCATACAATCTAAAATCAGTACTTAAAAACTATTCAGCTATATCAGCGGCAAGTTTCAAAGATAAAAGTGAAGAAGCTAGCAGTATTGATGGCATAACTCCTACACTTATATATGATATAGATAACTCTAAATTTACTGCAAATGATGCTCAAAATTTACTACAAAGTAAAGGAATAAAAGGCTTCATATACCCAACCACCTATCAAGCGCCAGACACAAAAGTAGAGAAATTTAAACTCATCATACCCACAACAAAGGCTCCAAGCTTAAACGAATATGATGAATACATAAAAGAGATAACAAGAGAGCTTAGGTTATATAACATAGTAAATAACCAGAGCCTATATCCTAGTAAATTTCACTACACTCCAGTGCCAGGATCTGAAGTTATAAGCATTAGTGGAAAAACTTTTGATAATACAAGAGCCATTGAAGATGCCAGCCTAAAAACAGACATTAATAATATGGATATTAGAGCCATATATGAAGTTTTACAAAATCAAAGAAAATATGAGCTTAGCCATGAACCAAAAGATAGCAACTCGCATATTAAAAGAGCAAGCTATCAGGCTATATCATCAAAGATTCCAATAAAAGAGTTAATAGAATACTTTGACGAGAGTACTATGGTTAAAAAATATAAAGATTATCAAATACTTTCTGGCAATAGTGGCAGATACCTATACCTACCAGAAGAAAACACAGCCTATTCTTTTAGCCAAAATAGACACTATACTCCATATATCTATATTAGAGATAAATTTTATGACGCAGCCAGAAAGATAAATACTGGATTTTATGATGATGATCTCATTCAAAAGCTAAGTATTACAAAAAATGAATATGAATGCTTCGTAAAAGATATCGATAACCATCTAGATATAAATAGATACTATTTAGCTTTTATAAATAGAACCGAAAACTTTAAAAAATATCTATCAGATATAGCTAAGATTAACTATAAAGGCTTAATTTATAATATAAAAACATATATGAAAGATTGGCAAGATATGCAAGGTTTTAATAAGCTAAAGGAGCGTTATAAAGCAGATAAGATCTCTCTAGCAAATGATCATATATCGTTTGGCTCACTAAAAATAACAAAGCAAGAGCTATATAATCAAGGACTTGATAATAACTTTAGAATAGAGCAAACAAAACAAACATCAAATAGAGCAGAAGGTAAAGAACAGAATATAAAGTCAGGATATGATAGTTTGGAGAGGTAGGCAAAACAAACATCAGCGAGGAACGTATCAGCTAAAAGTCTATATCTTTTTGATTGCTAGCCTTGCGGCAATATATTTCTTCTTTTCTTGTCAATCATACTAGTCTTTAGTCTCTAATCCTTAAATATTTAGGAACATAATACTAATATGCACAAATAAATAAAATTAATCTGATCAGGTAGGTATTAATATAGAAGCCCAAACAACCATAGTAGGATTTGATTCCCAACTCTACTTCTATATCATCGGCAGTCATATAGGAATTTGGCATGTCCTTTATCTGTTCAAAGCCTTTTTAGTCCCTCTAATTTCAAATATAACACGATAAAGTCGCCTTGTCTGTAATTACTATTTAAATTAGTCGAAGCTTTACTTTGTAAAAAACTATCTTAATTTATTTTATTGCCAATTAATATCTATAAAATCGCTCATCTTCCATAAAATCAGATTTCTTTTCCCTATCAATACGACGTTTTAAATCATCAATCATCTCGTTAATAAAAGTCCTGTGTTTTAATAAGTTTGCCGTATTCATCACAGACATTAGTTTTTCATAAAATTCAATATCTCTTTGTATTACGGGCACCCAGCTTCCATGGGATGTTCTTAAATTTTTCTCAAATTTTAGGCTTTTAAATAACTCATAATCACTATTTTTTGAAACCATATAGGCGTATAGATGTGCTCTGGTATCAATCTCGGCATTTTCAGATTCATCGCTATTAAACTCGCAGATAAGTCTAGATATAAACACCATCCTTTCTTTATCCGTAAAATATTTATCTATAAATTGTTCTATAATATTTATTGTTTTTTGCGCATCTAATAATGGCGAATGAAATCCCATAAAAAATGATTTTAGAAATTCCCTTTTTCCAAAAACGAATTTCTTATCAGGGATTTTATGTATAGTTTCTAAAATTTTTAAAAATATTTCTTCATGGTCTTTTCTATTAAATAGGATGGAAAAATCTGTATGCATATAAATGCTAGAAACACCATTGCCAAGAGCGTTTAATAT
>NZ_POYR01000038.1:0-1213 GCF_002912425.1 Campylobacter concisus | reverse complement strand
GTCTATCTATCTTGTTTGATATTTTAATAAGCTGATTAAAGTATTTTTCTTTTATCTCTCCTTTATCTCTCAATGATATAAAGTAGTCTACTTTAGGTGTTATCTCTAAAAACACTTTTTCTATTTGTTCTTTAGCTTGTGTTTGAACTCTTATTTTTTCTTGTATCACTTCATAGGCTTTTATTAAATTTTTATTAGTTACTTTATCACTATCTTTTTTGATATTTGGTAAATTTTTAACCTTTTTACCCTTGCAAAGCTCATTCATGACTTCTAAAAATGGCTTTTCTATGGTTCCATTTATTCTAGCACCACCCTCAGTACAATTATATGATGTTATATTTTCTAGTTTTGCCTGTTCTATATCGTTTTCAAATTGATTTTTAAATAGCGTCCAAACATATGTTGTTCGTACTTCGCCCTCGCCACCATAAGCTGTGATATATAAATTTTCATCTGGTTGCGGAAAATTGTGTCCTTTTGCATGACTTGCTCCATCTTTTCCAAAAGCAAGATCTTGACCTATAAAAACTATATTTTTATGGCCTAATACATAAGCAAGCTGATAAGCCATATTTGCACAACTATGACCTATTCCTAAGTATCCGAATTCCTTAAGCTTAAACATCTTTTCTTCTTTTTGAGGTCTCATAGTAAGCACTAAGCGCCTTGGTAATATATTTTTTATAGTTTGTTTATGAGTAACAGAGGCTACGACAAAATTTATATCATCATCAAATCCAGGATGTCTTTCTTTGAAAAAAGTAGAAGTAGGATCCATTCTTTCAATAGATGTTACGTAGTCAGGCTTTATGCCATTTCTAGCAAGTATGGGGTATGAAGCATCGACACTTATAATACTTACATAAGGTGCAAATTTTTTAAGTGTATTCAGTTGTTTATCTAGGCTTGGTCCAGTAGAGACGATTATTGCAGTGTCAACAAGCCATTTTCTTTTTCTAATTAATTTTCTATAGCAATAATTTGTAAGCATTTGAGGCAAGTTTTCTATATGCTGCCTAGTGCCTATTAATAAATCATCTATACTATTTCCATGTGAAACAACATTTTGAGAAAATGCTTTTACTATATTTTGATTTACCTTTATATAGTCATCTGAAAAGTCATCATAAAAATTAGAGTGAATGATTAAGTTATAGGTTTTAGCGTATACATCTAACCCAGAATGTGATATTAAAAAATAAAACTGAGT
>NZ_POYR01000037.1:0-33006 GCF_002912425.1 Campylobacter concisus | reverse complement strand
ATTTAGCAAAATGTTTTAAATTTTATATTAGAAATTTAAAAAAGAGCTATATTTTATAGCTCTAAAATTTTTACTATTTGATAGTTTAAATTTAAAAGCCTTGTAGGCAAAATACCCACAAGGCTATAATTTTAAGCTTTTGGGCCAGCTTTGGCGTACTCGACGCCCTCTTTTACATCTTCGTAGCGTTTGAAATTTTCAACAAACATTTTAGCCAGCTTGTCGCGTGAAATATTGTACTCAGCTGGGTGTGTCCATGTATTTATTGGATTTAGCAGTTTTGTCTCTACACCATCAAGCTCTTTTGGGATAGCGAAGTTAAATTTATCAAAATTTTCAAATTCGCATTTTGTGATGCTACCATCAAGGATCGCATTTATGCAAGCACGTGTTGCTTTTATGCTCATGCGCTTGCCAACGCCGTAAGCACCGCCGCTCCAGCCTGTATTTACAAGATAGACATTAACGCCGTGTTTATCGATCTTCTCACCAAGCAGTTTTGCATAGACGGTTGGGTGAAGTGGCATAAATGGCTCGCCAAAGCAAGCACTAAAAGTAGCGACTGGCTCGGTGATACCGCGCTCTGTGCCAGCAACTTTTGCTGTGTAGCCACTTAAGAAATAATACATCGCCTGCTCTTTTGTCAGCTTCGCAACTGGAGGAAGCACGCCAAAAGCGTCAGCGCTTAAAAAGATGATATTTTTTGGATGGCCAGCGCTTGAGCTTGGCTCGTAGTTGTCGATGTGATAGATCGGATAGCTCACGCGTGTGTTTTCAGTCTTTGAGCCGTCTTTATAATCAACCACGCCATTTTCGTCAGCCACGACGTTTTCAAGTAGCGCATCACGCCTGATCGCTGCGTAAATTTCTGGCTCACTGCTTGGATCAAGGTTGATACATTTTGCGTAGCAGCCACCCTCAAAGTTAAATACCCCATCATCGTCCCAGCCGTGCTCGTCATCACCTATTAGTTTGCGTTTTGGATCGGTTGAAAGTGTCGTTTTACCAGTGCCAGATAGGCCAAAAAATAGCGCCGTATCGCCCTTCTCGCCTACGTTTGCAGAGCAGTGCATACTTAGTTTGCCCTCAAGTGGCAACCAGTAGTTCATCATAGAAAAAATGCCCTTTTTCATCTCGCCGCCATACCATGTGCCACCGATCACCGCGACATTTTCCTCGACGTTAAAGATGACAAAGACTTCTGAGTGCAGCCCATCAGCCTTGTAGTCCTCGTTTTTTGTCTTGCAAGCGTTATATACTACAAAATCAGGCTCAAATTTAGCCAGCTCTGCTTCACTTGGACGGATGAACATATTTTTTACAAAGTGCGCTTGCCACGCCACTTCAGTGACAAAGCGGACTGATTTTTGGCTCTTTTTGCTAGCTCCACAAAATGCATCTTGGATAAAAATTTCTTTACCACTTAGCTGATCTTTTGCTTTTTTAAGAAGCTTGTCAAAAAGCTCTTTTGTGATAGGCTGATTTATCTTGCCCCAAGCGATGTATTTTTGGCTTAGATCTTGCTTGACAAAGTACTTATCTTTTGGGCTTCTGCCTGTAAAAATTCCAGTATCGACCATAAATGTGCCGTTACTAGAGACTCTGCCCTCGTTGTTTGCCTTTTCAAGCTCAAAAAGCTCGTCGTAGCTTAGATTGTGATTTATCTTTTTGATCTCTTTTAGACCTAGCTCGTCTAGCTTATTTATCATGTTGTTTCCTTTTAAATTTTCGTTTCTTTATAAATTTGACCTAAAAGTCATCAAAATGTTAATCAAATTTCGCTTAACACTATCTTTTTAAAAGTGGCAAATTTATTTAAATTTAGCCACCACTTGATTGTTTGCGACACTTTGACCTTTGCTAACCTCGATAGAGCCTATGATGCCATCTTTTGGGGCTTTGACCTCTATCTCCATCTTCATCGCTTCAAGCACGATTATGGCCTGACCTTTTTTGACATGATCTCCTGCGCTAACTAAAATTTTATGCACAGCGCCTGGCAAGCTTGCAACGATGTCATTTTCTGTTGCGCCTGCTGCTGCACTTTTGGCACTTTTTACACTCTTGCCTTCAACTTCGGTGATTGATTTTACTTGGATGCTATCGTTAAAGCCTTCGCTTACTTCGACATTGTAGCGGCTGCCATTTACGACGACACTATATCTGCCGCTTTGAGTTTGTCTGCCCTCGTTTGCTTTGGCATTTGGATCTACTTTTCTTACATTTACTTTGGCTTCGCCTTTTAAGAACGCGATGCCTTTTTCTTTACAAGCTGCAGCGATAAAGACGTTTTCTTCAGTAACTTTGATCTTATTTTGTTTTAAAATTTCTTTTACATGAGCAAGCGACTTGGTCTCGTCTTTGTCGGCTATATCAACAGCGTGTTTTGTGGTTGGTTTTAGTCCTAGCTGCTCGCTAGCAAGCTTAATGATCTCTTTATCAGGCGTAACTGGGGTCTTGCCAAAGTAGCCAAGCACCATTTTACCGTATCCCTCAGCGATCTTTTTCCACTTGCCAAACATCACGTTGTTAAATGCTTGTTGGAAGTAAAACTGGCTAACAGGGGTTACTGAAGTGCCGTATCCGCCCTTTTGCACCACTTCGCGCATAGCAAGGATGACCTCTGGGAATTTATCTAAGATGTTGTTATCTCTCATCATCTGAGTATTTGCAGTGAGCGCGCCACCAGGCATCGGTGAAAATGGTATTAGAGGGCTTACTTGCACAGCTTCAGGTGGTAAGAAATACTCTTTTAAACAATCATTCAAAACGCTTTCGTATTTTAAAATTTTCTCCACATCAAGGCCGCCAAGATCGTAGTTTTTGCCTTTTACTGCGTGAAGCATGGTTAGGATATCTGGCTGACTTGTACCGCCACTTACTGGGCTTGCGGCTAGGTCTATACCATCGACACCAGCTTCAAGCGCTGCAAGATAGCAAGCCACGCTTACGCCTGCAGTTTCATGCGTGTGAAGTCTGATGTGGGTTTTTTCTGGGAGTAGCTTTCTAGCCATTTTTATGGTTTCATAGACCTTTTGTGGGCTACTTGTGCCACTTGCATCTTTAAAGCAAACGCTGTGATAAGGGATACTTGCATCTAAAATTTCTCTTAAAATTTTCTCATAAAATTTAACATCATGAGCTCCCACACAGCCACTAGGCAGATCCATCATAGTAACGACGACTTCGTGTTTTAGCCCGTGATGAGCGATCCTCTCGCCTGAATATTTTAAATTTTCAACATCATTTAGTGCGTCAAAATTTCTAATAGTAGTGGTTCCATGTTTTTTGAAAAGTTTTGCGTGAAGGTCAATTAGTTCGCGGCTACCGGTGTCAAGAGTGACGGTATTTACGCCCCTGCTTAGGGTTTGAAGGTTTGCTTTTGGTCCTACGATGCTTCTAAATTTATCCATCATCGCAAAAGCGTCTTCATTTAGGTAAAAATAAAGGCTTTGAAATCTAGCCCCACCGCCAAATTCAAAATGCTCTATGCCAGCCTCTTTGGCTGCTTCAAGCGCGGGCAAAAAGTCGTTCATAAGCACTCTAGCGCCATAAACCGACTGAAAGCCATCTCTAAAGGTCGTATCCATAACATCGATAAATTTCTTTGCCATATTTCACCTCATTAAATTTATAAATTTACTAAAAAGCAGTCATAAAAAATGGCTAAATTTGATAGAAACTCAAATTAGCCATTTTGCTTGTTTTTGGTATTTTACAACCAAAAACTTTTATATCATTTAAAAAGTGAGAGTAAGAAGTTAAATAATCCGCCGTGGCTCGCATCAAGCATCGGCTTTATCTCCATCAAAAAGACGCAGAAAAAGACTAAAACTGCCACTTGGATGATGATGTAAGGCACCACGCCTTTATAAATAGCAGCTGTTTTTATCTCAGCAGGTGCGACTGATCTTAAGAAAAATAGACTAAATCCAAATGGCGGCGTCAAGAATGAAGTTTGTAAATTCATAGCAACTAAGATCGCTAGATAGACTGGGTTTATGCCTAGTTTTGCGGCGATTGGCACCAAGATAGGAAGCACGATATATGAAATTTCAACAAAATCTATAAAAAAACCAAGCACAAAGATAACAGCCATACTAAAGATGATAAAGCCCCACTTCTCGCCTGGTAAATTTGTCATGAAATTTTCAACTATCTCATCGCCTCCAGTGTAGCTAAAGACCATAGAAAAGGCAGTCGCACCAACAAGTATAGCAAAGACTAGAGCTGTCGTTTTTACGCTCTCAGCCAAAGCCTCTTTCATCATAGAAAATGAAAATGTCCTATAAAATATTGCTAAGATGATAGCGCCAACGCAGCCAAATGCTGAGCTTTCGGTCGGTGTAGCGATACCTGCAAAAATGGATCCTAGCACACAAATAACTAGCAAAAGTGGCGGAAAGATCGCAATTAGCGCTCTAACGATCTGCTTAAATTTACTAACGCCACTCTCGTCTTTTACCACAGGAGCGACCTCTGGCTTAAGATAAGCAACTATCAAAATATAAACTATATAAACCCCAACTAGCGTGAATCCTGGCACAATGGCTTGGTGAAAAAGCTCGCCAACTGGCACTGAGAAGATGTCGCCCAAGATGATAAGCACGATAGAAGGCGGGATGATCTGACCAAGCGTACCAGCAGCGCATATCGTGCCACATCCTAGGGATTGGTCGTATTTATACTTTAGCATTACAGGCAAGCTTATAACGCCCATAGCAACAACGCTAGCACCTACAACACCAGTTGAAGCAGCCAAAAGCGCTCCAACTAAGATAGTACTTATCGCGATACCGCCTCTGATTTCTCCAAATAGCATACCCATGCTCTCAAGTAGTCTCTCGGCTAGCTTTGACTTTTGAAGCACGACACCCATAAAGACAAAGAGTGGAACTGCTATGAAAATTCTACTCTCCATGATAGAGAAAATTCTATATGGCATGAAGTTAAACATATCTTTAAATACCTCTATACTGCCAAGTAGTCCATCGCCATCGCTAAGGCTCTCTACGACGCTGCCAACCATGCCAAATATCATCGCAACCGCACCAAAGGTAAATGCCACTGGAAAGCCAATGCCAAGCATCAATAGCGCGGCTATAAACATTATTAATCCCGCCATATTTTCTCCTTACTAGCTTTCTTGTAGCGATTTAAATTTTTTATAAAAAAGCCGATCGCAAAAAATACAAGCACATAAAATGAAAAAGGGATCATCGCTTTTATGATCCATCTATGGGTAAGACCGCCTGGATCTGCGCTAGCTTCTGCTGAACTATAAGCATCTCCTACAAATCCAAATGATAAATTTGAAACCAAAAGCGCAAATGGTATGACAAAAAATACAGTACCAAGCATATTTACAAGGGCTTTTTGTCTTTCTGAAAATTTAGCATAAAAGATATCAACTCTGACGTGCGCGTCCTCTTTTAGAGCATAACTCATGCCAAGCAGAAATATCACAGCAAAAAAGTGCCACTCAAGCTCCTGAAATGCAACGTTGCCGTAAGAGAAAAAGTATCTTGCCACAACGTTAAAAAATACGTCTATTATCATCAAAGCCATAATAAACATACAAATATAGCCGACTATATCGCCAGCCTTATCGAAAAATCTCTCAATCTTATCCATTAAAAACCTTTAATAGTTCATTTATCATGATAATGAGCACACAAACTGGCGCTACATATCTTAGTAAAAAATACCATGCGTTAAATACAAAATCACTCATATATGGGCTAAATAGCACATATAAAGCATCTCTTTTCATAAAATATCCTACAAATATCGCCCCACCGATGCCGCTAATTGGTAGCAAAATATTTGAAGCGGTAAAGTCTAGGAAGTCAAAGAAATTTTTGCCAAAGAGCATAAATTTATCGCCAACATTTTCTATATTTGACAAAAGGCATAAAAATCCCACTATGAAAATCCCAGCTCCAACTATGCTAAGAGCCTTTCTTCTACTCATGCCATACTCTCTGATCAAGAAAAATACAAATGGTTCAACTATAGAGATCGCTGAAGTGATACCAGCAAAGATAAGTGCAGCAAAAAATGCCACCGCTAAAATTTGACCTATCACACCAAGCTTAGCAAATAGCGTTGGCAGTGAGATAAAGACAAGTCCTGGTCCTTGAGACGGAGTAGCTCCAAATTCAAATATAAAGGTAAAAATAACAAGACCTATCATAATAGCAAGTGCGATATTTATAAAGACGATACTTAGCGTTGAAGTGGCTAAATTTGTATCATCACTTAAGCTAGCTGAATAGGTAATGATCGCTGCCATGCCAAGAGATAGTGTCCAAAATGCAAGTCCAAGAGCTAGCAAGAGCGAGTTAAATGAAATTTTACTAAAGTCAGGGATGAGCAAAAACTCGGCTGATTTAGAAAAGCCATCCATCGTCATAGAAAATATAAGCATAATTAAAACCATGATAAATAGGCTTGGCATCATCCAAACATTTAGCTTCTCTATGCCGCTTTTTACGCCTTTTGAAAGGATGTAAAAGCAAGCTGCAAATGCTATAACAAAATAAAGCGTCTGCTCTCCAAGACCATGCGTCAAAAGATCGTTAAATATCACTTTTGAGCTATCTATATCACTTGGCAAGCCAGAAAAAGATAGGACAAAATACTTAAACACCCAGCCTATTATCACGATGTAATATGACGAGATGATAGCTGCTGTAACCATGGCTAAAATTCCAACCAGCTGCCATAAATTTTTATTTTTAGCTGCCAGCTTTCTAAAAGCATTGACACTGTCACTCTCGCTAAGCTTGCCGATACTAAGCTCTGCCATAAAGATAGGCACGCCGACTAGAAAAGTTATCAAAAGATATAGGATAATAAACGCCGAACCGCCGTTTTCACCAACCATGTATGGAAATTTCCATGCATTGCCAAGTCCGACAGCCGATCCAGCGACTGCTAGGACATAGCCTATTTTAGAAAATTGTTCTTTTGCCATATTATGAGATCTCCCTTATTAACACCACCAGAACTAAAAGTGGAGCCACAAATCTAATTAAAAAATACCAAATTTTAAATACAACCTTGCCCATATAAGGCACAAATAGCTCTTTTAAAAGCTCAAATTTCATAAAGTAGCCAACAAAGATAGCAAACAAGATACCACCAAGTGGGAGCATGATATTTGAGCTAAGGTAATCAAGCAGGTCAAAAAAGCTCTTACCAAAAAATGTAAGTGCATCTTTAAATTCGCTTGTGCCACTTAACGCACATAAAATTCCTAAAATATAAACCACGCAAGCGACGATTAGGATCGATTTGTTTCTACTAAAATTTAGGCTTTTGCTTAAGAAAAATATAAATGGCTCAACCATCGAGATAACCGAGGTGATGCCAGCAAAAAATAGTGATATAAAAAATGTAAATGCCAAGAAATTTCCAAGCAATCCAAGCTTAGCAAATAGCGTCGGTAGCGAGATGAAAGCAAGCCCTGCGCCTTTTGATGGCTCTGAGCCAAACTCAAATGTAAATGTAAAGACGATAAGGCCGATGATGACGCTTATGATGATGTTCGCAAAGACGACATATAGCGACGAGGTAAATAAATTTGTATCATCGCTTAGACTTGATGAGTAGGTAAGGATGCAGCCGATACCAACGCACATCGTAAAAAAAGCAAGTCCAAGAGCATTTAAAACAGCTGCTTGATCTATCTTTGAAAAATCAGGTACTAGTAGAAATTTAGCCGCCTCGTCAAAGCCACTCATACCAAAAGAGTAGCCAAGCATAAGCAAAAGCAAGATAAAAAGAGCTGGTATGAGATAGACATTTATGCGCTCGATGCCGCTCTTTACGCCTTTTGTAAGGATGAAAAAGTAGGCAAAAAATGCGATACTAAAGTATAAAATTTGTTCATTTATGCCATTTGAAGTGAAATTTACAAAAAGCGTCTCCGAGCTTGCCATATCTTTAGGTAGCTCGCTAAGACTTAAAATGACGTATTTTAAAACCCAGCCAATGATGAGCGTGTAAAACGAAGCGATAAATAGCCCAGTCACCATGATAACACCAGCAAATTTCCAAGAGCTTGCCCTTTTTGTAGCTAGGCTTTTAAACGCTCCAACCGTATCAAGGCGTGAAATTTTACCCATCGCCATCTCAGCAAAAAATATGCTAAGACCAACAGCAAAGGCAAAAAATAGATATATAAGGATAAATGCCGAACCGCCGTTGCTGCCGACCATATATGGAAATTTCCACGCATTACCAAGGCCGATAGCCGCTCCAATTATCGATAAGACAAAGCCAATTTTACTAAATCTCTCTGCCATTATTTACCTGCCATCTGGTAGATCATTATCGCACAAATGGCAACTGGCACGACATATCTTAAGAAAAAGTACCAAATTTCAAAAAATGCTCTTCCCATAAAATCGCCAAAGAGCAGATACAAACTCTCTTTTTTAAGTTTATAGCCAACAAAAAAGCTAAATACGATAGCGCCTATTGGCATCATGATATTTGATGTGAGAAAGTCAAGCGCGTCAAAAAATGGCTTACCGCAAACGCTAAAAGCACTTGAAGTGTCTGAATAATATGAAAGTATGCAAAAGATGCCCAAGATATAGACAAAGGCACCGATGTAAAGAAGCGCCATCTTTCTTGAAATTTCAAATTTCCTAACCAAATAATAAGCAAAAGGCTCGATCATCGAAACCGCGCTTGTAATGCCAGCAAACAATAACGATACAAAAAATGCGACCGCCATGACGTTGCCAACTATGCCAAGCTTTGCAAAAAGCGTGACAAGCGAGATAAAGATAAGGCCTGGGCCACTTGCCGTGCTATCAGCCCCATAAGCAAATATAAAGGTAAATACGACAAGACCCATCATAATACCTATTAAGATGTTTATAAAGATGATAGAGAGCGTTGATTTTATTAAATTTGTACGCTCTGGTAAATTTGCAGCGTATGTTGGTATGACGCCAACGCCCATAGATAGTGAGAAAAACGCAAGGCCTAGAGCTTGCAAGACAACATCTGGCGTGATCGCACTAAAATTTGGCACAAATAAAAATTTAGCCGCCTTCACAAAGCCATCACCCATGCTAAGTGCGTAAAAAAGCATGCAAACCAGCAATACAAAAAGGCTTGGCATCATCCATATATTTAGCTTTTCTATACCGCTTTTTACACCTTTTGAAACGGCAAAAAAGACCATCAAAAAGACTAGGCTAAAGCAAAGCACGGCACTGCTTAGATCATTTGATAAAAGCGTGTTAAACTGCTCGCCTGCAGCTTTTGTGTCAGATAAAAGTGGCGAAAAACTAAGATAGATATACTTTAAAATCCAGCCAATAACAACCATATAAAATGAAGCTATGAGGATCGCTCCGATCATGAAAAAGCCAGAGAGCGACCAAACTTTTTTATTTTTTGGAGCGAGCTTGTAAAGAGAACTTACGATGTCGCTTTCGCCAAGTTTGCCGATGCTAAGCTCCGCTAAAAATGCCACAAATGCGATAGCAAATGTAAGAAGCAAATATAAAATTATAAATGCCGAACCGCCGTTATTTCCCACCATCGTAGGAAATTTCCAGGCATTGCCAAGACCCACAGCAGAACCAGCCATAGCAAGGACAAAGCCTATCTTTGAAAATTTCTCGTTTATCATTGAAAACCTAAGATTAAGAATAAATTAAATTCTTTCAAAGATAGCATAAAAAAACTTTCATTTTTCTAAGCCAAGAATTTTTTATAGGCAATTTAAAATTTTAGTGTTTTTATTTGAAACAAAGTTTTGTTTTTGTAATATTACGGCTCATAAAGTTTAAGTAGGGGACAGATCCGAAAGAGCTTTAAAATTTTAAAGGAGCAACGATGAAAAAGATCGTGTTTTTAATTCTTGGTCTTGCTGCATTCGCATTTGGCGCTGACGGCGAGATGATCAGATCATATTCAGTTATCGCTGGCGGTATCGGCCTTGGCCTTGCAGCTCTTGGTGGTGCTATAGGTATGGGTAACACAGCTGCTGCAACTATCAGCGGAACAGCTAGAAACCCAGGTGTAGGTAGCAAACTTATGACTACAATGTTTATCGCTCTTGCGATGATCGAAGCACAAGTTATCTACGCACTTGTTATTACACTTATCGTTCTTTACGCAAACCCAATGCTTGGCTAAGCGTAAAGCTTAAAATTTAGCCCCTCTTTTGGGGCTTTTGTTCTTTTTTGCGATCATGGTGGAATTGGTAGACACGCTATCTTGAGGGGGTAGTGCCGCTAGGTGTGCGAGTTCGAGTCTCGCTGATCGCACCATCTTATCTCTCTTTCTAAATCAAAATCTTAAATTTCTAAGCTGTAAAAAAGGAAAATTTTATGTTAGACAAAAAACGTGCTTTAAAACAATTACAAAATGAAGCAGATGATGCCGCTATATACTCACTTCTCGAAGCTAGCGAAAAAGACGATGAGAATAAAAAAATACTTCGCAAATTAATCACCGAAGAGAGACGCCACTATGCTTTTTGTCAAAAGATAACTGGCGAAAGCAGAAGCGCAAATTTATTTAAAGTCATCTTCTATACGATACTTGTTAAAATTTTTGGCACATCTTTTACTCTAAAATTTATGGAGTCACGCGAAGAAAATGCTGAGAAATTTTATCTTGACATCGTAGATGAATATCCTGAAGCTCGTGATATTTACGAAGAGGAGATGAACCACGAAAATAGTCTAATCTCCATGTTAAAAGACACAAAACTCGTAAATGCTGGTGGCATCGTGCTTGGCATGAATGATGCTTTAGTTGAGCTAACAGGCACACTTAGCGGCATCGCGCTTGCATTTTCAAATACAAAATCAGTTGGCGCAACAGGCCTTATCATGGGCGTAGCAGCTGCACTCTCTATGGCTGGCTCAGCATATCTCGAGTCAAAAGAAAATCCAAGTGATGAGATCAAACCGCTTACATACTCGCTCTACACAGGCGGTTCATACATCATAACAACGGCATTTTTGATACTTCCATTTTTCATCTTTACAAGCGGTCTTTACGCCGTCTTGTCGATGTTTTTCTTTGCACTGGTTGCCATCATCACTTACAACTTTTATATAAGCGTGGCAAAGGAGCTTAAATTTTTACCAAGAGTGGTTGAGATGTGCGTGATAACTTTTGGCGTTGCGATCATATCTTTTGGCATCGGCTTTTTGGTAAAACACTATTTTGGACTAGATGTTTAATCCAAAATTTCATACCAAGTGCAACTATCGTCCCCAAAATTCCCACTAAAAAGTGGTTTTAAATTTAAATCAACGCTCAAATTTTCACCAATTTTGAAATTTGAGCCTTGATAGATAAGTAGCCACTTTACATTTGCTAGCTTGCCCTCTTTTGCAAGTTTTAAAAACTCGCCAGCTCCTTCAAACATGCAAAGTCCTTTTAGATCAAGCTCTTTTTGAATGCTGACTTTTCTATCTGGCACACTAAAAAGTGGCAATGTTTCATCAAATTTATCGCCTCTTGAGTAGATTATGACATCTGGGTTTTTGCCATTTTTTATAAGTCTGGTATCGAGCCTTGGTCGGTCTGTCCGCACTGTGTTGCCACCGATCACCAATGTGTCTATGACGCTTCTAAGTTTATGCACATGCGTGCGGCTAAGCTCATTTGTGATGATACCTCCACTTGCCACGCCATTTTTACTAATGGCGATTTTTAAAAAGCTAAATCCACCATTTTGATATGCCAAAAATGGCTCAAGCAGCTTATCGCAGCGCTCTTTTAAAATACCAAATTTAACTCTCACACCAGCACTTTGAAGTAAATTTCCGCCACCACTTGCTATTTTATTTTCATCACGGCTGCCAATTATGACCTCGCTAAAGCCAAGCTCTTTTAGCAAATTTGCACAAGGTGGCGTTTTGCCATGGTGCGAGCAAGGCTCAAGCGTAACGTAGGCTCTTGCATTTTTTAGTAAATTTGAGTGATTATTTAGTATAAATTCGTAGCTGAATTTTGGCTCTAAAAGGCCAAATTCGCCCTCTTTTATATTAGAGCCAAATTTGGCATTATATGCCTTTATAAAATCATTTTTAAATTTTTCACTTTTTTTGCAAAGCGCAAAGAGTATCGCTGTCGGTTCAGCGTGTAAATATCCAGCCTTTTCATGAGCCTTGCAAGATAAAATTTGACCATTTTCATCAAGTACCAAACAACCAACGGCTGGATTTGGATAGGTCAGGATCTGAAATTTCCAAGCCTCGCTTAAAGCAAGACCCATGTAAAATTCGTCGTTCATCCATGCTCTTTAAATTTAAAACACACCAGCCTTTGCCAGTGTGTTTTCATAAATTTACGACAAGCCGTCGATCTTGCCCTCTGCGTCTATCTTCATATTGACCGCAGCTGGCACTTTTGGAAGTCCTGGCATAAGCATGATCTTGCCGCAAACAGCGACGATAAAGCCAGCTCCCGTTCTAATATCAAGGTCTTTTACACTAAATGTAAAGCCCTTTGCTCTGCCCAAAAGCTTCGCATCGTCGCTAAATGAGTACTGTGTTTTTGCGATACAAACTGGCAAATGGCTCAAATTTAGCTCTTTTATCATCTCAAGCTTTTTAAGAGCAGCCTCTTCAAAGACCACCTCGCTAGCTCCATAAATTTCCTTAGCGACCTTTTCGATTTTAGTTTTTGTATCGTCGCTCATCTCGTAGGTGAAATTTATCTTGCTTGGCTTATCGCACGCCTTTAAAACTAGCTCAGCAAGCTCAAGCGCACCTTTGCCACCTTTTACAAAATTCTCGCAAACTGCCACTTCTACGCCAAGCTCACGGCAATACTCTTTTACAAAATTAATCTCTTCATCAGTGTCAAAGCCAAATTTGTTAAGCGCCACAACTACGTTTTGACCAAATTTGACTTTTAAATTTTCGATGTGTCCACCAAGATTTTCGATACCTTTTTTAAGAGCGTTCATATCTGGTTTTGTGATCTCGTCTTTATTTGCTTCGCCGTTATATTTTAGCGATCTGATCGTGCTTACAAGCACCACAGCGCTTGGTTTGATGTCAGCAACCCTGCACTTTATATCTAAAAATTTCTCCGCGCCAAGCTCCGAGCCAAAGCCAGCTTCAGTGATGACGTAGTCAGCTAAATTTAGAGCTGTCTTTGTTGCTATGACCGAGTTGCAGCCGTGTGCGATATTTGCAAATGGGCCGCCATGCACGAGCGTAGGTGTGTGCTCTAGTGTTTGAAATAAATTTGGCTTGATCGCATCTTTTAAGAGTATGCAAACAGCGTCCTCGCAGCCTAGATCACGCACATAGATAGGCTTTTTATCGCTATTATAAGCGACCATGATGTTTGCCACACGCTCTTTTAGATCAGAAAGGCTTGTTGCTAGACAAAGCACAGCCATGATCTCGCTTGCAGCGGTGATGTTAAAACCATCTTCTCTTGGCACGCCATCAGTCCTGCCACCCTGACCAACGGTGATAAATCTTAGCGCGCGGTCGTTCATATCCATACAGCGCTTCCATAAAATTTTCTCTATTTTTAGTGGATTTTCTTGATAGAGGCTATTATCTATCATCGCTGAAATGAGGTTATTTGCCGATGTTATCGCGTGAAAATCGCCAGTGAAGTGTAAATTTAGATCCTCCATCGGCGCAAGCTGCGAGTAGCCACCACCTGCTGCTCCACCCTTTATGCCAAAAACTGGCCCAAGAGATGGCTCGCGAAGTGCCAAGCAAACCTTTTTATTAAGTAAATTTAGTGCGTCAGCTAGACCGATCGACATAGTCGTTTTGCCTTCGCCGTATGGGGTTGGATTAGTCGCGGTGACTAAGATGAGCTTTGAGTTTGATGGCTCAAGCCTAGGGGAAATTTTAGCCTTAAATTTGCCGTAAAGCTCAAGTTCGTCTTCGTTTAAGCCTAGTTTTGCGGCAACTTTACTGATGTGTTCAAGTTTTGTTTGGTGAGTTATCTCGATGTCGCTTAGCATTTTACCACTCCAAATATGTTTTTGCTTTTTTTATCTCACTGATGTTGATCTCAAAAATTCCCTCTTCGTTTTCTACTGCGACGCTCTCTTCGTCAGCTTTTACAAGCCTTCCTGCAAATTTCTCAGCCTCGGTTTGAACTTTAACTAGCTCACCAACGCTCGCTTTAAAATGCGAAGGCTTACTAAGCTTTCTCTCAAGGCCAGGTGAGCTAACCTCGAGGTTGTAGTCTCCGCTAACTGGCGGTGTCACGTCAAAGATAGGCGAGAGCAGACGGCTCACTTTTTCGCAATCATCAAGGCTCACTCCGCCATTTTTTGTGATGTAAACTCTAAAAATAGCCCTACCATTTTCATTTGCGATCTCGCTGTCGTAAAGCTCTACGCCGCATTCGCGTACTAGTTTGTCTAAATTATCCATTTTTGTTTAAATCCTTTGAAATTTTATCAAACAACTTATCCATATGGTTTTGATACTCTAATCTATCGTCAAATTTAAAGTGAAAATTTGGACATCTATACCAGCCCTCAGCTGCCATGCAGTGGTTTTGCAAGTGCCTACAAACGCGCTTTAAATGCCCCAAAATATACTCTTGCTCGCGCTCGTCAAACATCATCTTGTCAAGATAGACAAAGGCATCGTATCTGCCCTTTTTGCACTCGACGTCAGTGACGCAAAGTCCCTTTAAAATGCTATCTTCAAGAGTGGCTAGAGCCTCTGGTATGAGCTCTTTTAGCACACTCTCTGTTCTCATACGCTTTATTTCGTTAGCGTTCATAGAGTAGCTTTCTCCTTGACTTCTTTGAAGCTTTCGATGTAATCATTTTCTCTGATGTCGTTGAAATTTTCGATACCAACGCCACACTCGTAGCCTTTAGCAACCTCTTTGACGTCATCTTTGAAGCGTTTTAGTGAGCTTACTGAGCCCTCATAAACGACCACACCTTCTCTAATAAGACGAATTTTTGCCCCTCTGTTTATCGTACCCTCAGTGACGATACATCCAGCGATTGCGCCTACTTTTGGCACATGGATCACTTGGCGAACCTGAGCTTGACCAAGCTGCTCTTCTCTGATGATCGGTGACATTAGTCCGCCTAAAATCGCCTTCACATCGTCTATTAAGTTATAAATAACGTTGTAAGTTTTTATCTCGACGCCGCTCTCTTTTGCCTTCTCTTTTATCTCGCCAGTTGGTCTTATATTAAAGCCAAGGATGATACAGTCGTTGCTTGCGCTTGCAAGCGCAACGTCGCTTTGTGTAATACCGCCAACGCCTGAGTGGATCACATTTACTCTGATCTCATCATTTGCTAGTTTTTCTAGGCTTGCTTTTAGCGCCTCAAGCGAGCCGCCAACGTCAGCTTTGATGATGACTGGAAGTGTTTTTAGCTCGCCCTCAGCGATCTTAGCACTAAGCTCATCGATACTAACTTTCGTGCTCTTGCTAAGCTCTTTTTGGCGGATATATTCAGCCTTTTTCTGTGCGTACTCACGAGCTTCTTTATCAGTTTTTACGCCTATCAGTGTCTCGCCAGCCTCTGCTATCTCGCTAAGGCCCACTATCACGCCACATTCGCCTGGTTTTATCTCTTTTAATGACCTACCCTGATCATCAAGCAAGCTTCTTATCTTACCGTATGCAACGCCAGCTACGACGGTATCTCCGACATGAAGCGTACCGTTTTCAACGATGATGGTAGCTACTGGACCACGGCCTTTTTGAAGTGAGCTCTCGATGACAGTAGCTTTTGCGTTTGCCTTTGGGTTTGCCTTTAGCTCCAAAAGATCAGCTTGTAAAAGCACGATCTCAAGTAGATCATCTATGCCCATACCTGTTTTTGCAGAGATCGGCACAAATTCATACTTGCCACCCCACTCTGTTGGCATGATATCAAGCTCAGCAAGACCAGTTTTTACTAGATCAGGATTTGCTGACTCTTTATCCATTTTGTTTATTGCGATGATTATTGGCACACCAGCAGCTTTTGCGTGGCTAACTGCCTCTTTTGTCTGTGGTTTTACGCCGTCATCTGCTGCAACAACGATGATAACTATATCAGTTACACCAGCGCCCCTTGCACGCATAGCTGTAAATGCCTCGTGACCTGGAGTGTCGATAAATGTGATGTTTCTGCCATTTTTATTTACCATATAGGCACCCACGTGCTGAGTGATGCCACCAGCCTCGCCTGCTGCTACACGAGACTTTCTTATGTAGTCAAGTAGCGAGGTTTTACCGTGGTCTACGTGACCCATGATGGTTATGACTGGCGCTCTTGGCTGGAGATTTTCATCATCTTTTATCTCCTCTTCATAGGCTGCTACGTAGTCAAATTCTTTTTGATCGTCGATGATATTTACCTCGACGTTAAACTCATCGGCCAAAATTTCTATCGCATCTTCATCCAAAAAGTCGTTTTTAGTTGTCATCATGCCAAGCATAAATAGCTTACCTATGACCTCGCTTGGCTGCTTATTTAGCTTTTCAGCAAATTCATAAACACGAATTTCTTTTGGGATATTTATCGAAGTTACAGCTTCGCTATTTTGTTTATTTTCAGGCTTTTTGTGTTTTTTTCTAGCTCTTCTTTGTATGCCACCCTCGCCAAATGAATTTATCGTGTTACTAACAGTTGTTTTCATCGCATTTGGCTGTTTTGTCCTTTGCATCGGAGCTGGAGCTGGAGTTTTAAAGCTAAAATCAGGCAACACCACCACATCCTCATCTTCAAGCACGATGTCACCAAAGTCGCTTCCACCGAGCAAGTCCATCTTCTCAGCGCTATCTTTTTTGCTTACAACTGTTACTTTTTTCTCTTTTTTCTTTTTTCTAGCCAAATTTTCATCGCTAGCAGAGAACATACTCTTAAAATCGCTAATGTTAGTAACAGCCGCCTCGGCCTTTTTCTCCTCTTTTACAGGAGCTGGCGCCTCGTAATCTTTTTTCTTTTTAACTATCACAAGGCCGCGTCTTTTTTGGGTCACATCAGCCAAGCTCTCTTTTGACTTTGGTGCTTCAGCTGGCTTTTGCTCGACCTTTACAGGCTCTTCTTTTTTAGGCTCAGCTTTAGGTTTTTCCTCTGAAATTTGCACCTCTTTTTTAGGCTCAGCTTTTACCTTTTCAGGCTTTGGCTCGGCCTTAGTGGCTGCCTTTTTAGGCTCAGTCTTAGGCTTTTCTTCTTTTTTTGCTGGCTCTTTTTCTGCCTCTTTTTTAGGCTCTTTTTTTGCCTTTGGCTCGCTCTTTTTCTTTTTAAATTTATCTGGTATTACGCCAGTTTGAACGTATTCATATATTGCTTCAGCCTCTTCAAGGCTCACAGCATTTGAGTGAGTTTTGACCTTTAGGCCTAGTTCTTGAGCTTTTTCGACTATCTCTTTACTTGGGTAGCCAAGCTCATTTGCGATCTCTGAAATCCTAACATTGCTCATTTAAGAGTATCTCCTTTAACTTCGGTGCGTCAAGTCCGAGGGCACCTTTAGTTTGTTTATCAATTATTTTTTTTAAAATTTTGTCGTCTTTTTGCAAACAGCCATCACATAGATAGAAACTGCGACCATCTCCTTTGCCGCACTCTAAATTCTTGCCTACCAAGCGGTATCTTTTTAGCAAGTTTTGAGAAAATTTAACTTTGCAAGCGACGCATGTCCTTACTGGATTATTTTTATTCATTATACCTTTTTAAACTTGTTTTTAGCTTTGCGTAATTTCGTATCCATCGTTATCAAATGAAAAAATTTCAACTCTAAAATCACCAAATTTACTCTTTAAAGCGTCTTGTAAATTTTTAGCATCATCTTTGTAAGCGATGTTTAAAAAGCTTGAGCCTGAGCCTGAAAGTGTGCTCATTAACGCTCCATTTTCATAAGCTACTTTTCGGACTTCAAAAAGCTCTTTTAAAGCGCTCATTCTGCGCTCTTCATGCATCATATCTTCGCTTGCTACCCTTAAAAGATCATATCTTTTTTCATAAAAACAAGAGGTCAAAAATGCAGCGTGAGAGAGATTATTTACGCACTCTTTCATAGTGTAGTTTTTTGGCAAAATTTGCCTTGATGATGCGGTGCTCATCGGCTTATTTGGGATGACGACGACTGCTTTTATATCATCGCTTAAATTTATTTTATTTGCATAAACATTGCCGTTTTTTACAACCGCGCTGATAAATCCGCCGTGAACTGCTGGCGAGATATTATCTGGATGTGTTTCATATATGATAGCTTTATTTAAAACAACACTTTTACTAGCCTTAAATCCAGCCATCTCGTAAGCTGAAGCTATGGCTCCAACGATCACCGCAGAGCTGCTACCGAGTCCTCTTGAAAATGGGATATTGTTTTCAAAAACTATTCTGAAGTTTTCATTTTTGCCGGTTAGCTCTAAAAAAATTTCATTAAAAATGCTTAGAAAAATGTTGTTTCTTTTTAAATTTGTGCTATCGCTACCCTCGCCATTTATAGAGACTGAGCTAAATTTAGATGGTTCGATCTTTACGCTATTAAAAAGCTTTAAACTAAGTCCTAAAGCGTCAAAACCAGGTCCTAAATTTGCACTTGTGGCAGGGATTAAGATATTCAAATTTTCTCCTAAACAGCTTGAATGATATAATTTGGAAGTGTATCTGAATTTAGTTTTAATTCATCTAAATTTAAAGGCAACACAAATCTCACAGGCTCAACTTTTTCAAGCGAGATTTCACCATTTTTCAAGACAAAGCTTAAATTTTTATTTGCTCTGATCGCTTGGCCGCCATTTAGACTAAAGCCACTTACTGCGTAAAAATCACAGCCCTTTGCCAAAGAAAAAGTCTTTAAGATGACGTAAGCCACCTTTAGCCCCATAAAACTGCCTGGCGTGTTTGCATAGATGATCTTTGTAATGTTAAATTTAGAGGATAAATTTTCTAGGATTTTTATCAGGGCTTCGCTGACATGCTCGTCAGTTGTGATCTCATCAAATTTTACGCCATCTTTATAGACTCCAACTAAAAGCGGAGTCGATAAAGAGACTACTAAAATTTCAATATTTTTTATGCAAATACCTTTTGATACTCTTTTAAAAGCTCGCCACTAAGCGTTGCGATCTCATAATTTTTCTCATCTGCCATTAGGGCAAGTGTTAGTTTGTGATTAAGATCGTGACTGCCCGCAAATGCTGTGTAATCCCCTAACAAAGGTGCTCCAAGCAAGCTCAAATCGCCAACTGCATCTAAAATTTTATGTCTTACAAACTCATTTTCAAATCTCAAACCCTCTGGATTTAAAATATGTGTATCATCGATAGCCACGGCATTATCTAGCGATGCGCCAAGGGCTAAATTTTGAGCTTGCAAGCGTTGCAAATCTTTTAAAAAGCCAAAAGTTCTAGCACGAGCTATATTTTTTACAAATGAGCTCTTGCTAAATTCAAAAAGATATCTTTGTTCGCCGATAACTGGGTGGTCAAATTTGATCGTATAGTCAAATTTTGGATTTCTTGAAGGCGAAGTTCGCACAAATTTTGACCCCTCAACCACCTCGACTTCGCGGCGGACAAGTATCACTTTTTTACCAGCGTCAAGATGTCTTATACCAGCTTCATCAAGCAACATACAAAAGCTTATCGCACTGCCGTCCATGACAGGAATTTCGTTTGCATCAACTGAAATTCTAATATTATCAATGCCGTATCCATTTACAGCTGCCATTAGGTGCTCTATCGTGCTAATAAAGCCCTTTTCGTTGCCAACGACGGTTGCCATTTGCGTATTTATAACGTTTTTAGGCTCAGCTTTAAAACTAATACCAAGATCTTCGCGGTGCAAAATAATACCTGAATTTGCATCAAGAGGTTCTAGTATAAGTCTTATTGGCTCACCCTTATGAAGCCCTATACCAACGGTCTCAACGCGTCTTGCGATAGTAGTTTGTTTCAAAAATTTTCCTTATATTTTTTTGTTCGCTTATGATAGCACTAAAAAATCAAATTTGCAAATTTAATTCTTATCTATCATCGCCTTTGCGGCATCTAAGACACTTGTCACATTGTCTTTTATCCACTTTTTATCCATCCATTGTTGAGGCCTTACCTCTTCGCCTTGGACCAAAATTCCAAAGTGAAGGTGATCTCCAAGCGCAAGACCGCTCGTTCCAGTTGTGCCTATTTGATCGCCAGCAGCAACCATGTCGCCCTCTTTTACCTTCGCACTTGAGCAGTGTCCGTAAAGTGAATAAAGTCCAAATCCATGATCGATCACAATGTTTAAACCATAAATTCCATTCTCAGATGCTAGCACAACGCGACCTGCATTGCTGGCTATTATCGGAGCTGATGCCACGCTTGCAAAATCTATACCCATATGCCATGACTCACTTACTTGCTCGTTATTATATGTATAGAAGCGGTGGTCGGCAAAATCAGCTACTTTTTTGCCATTTCTAAGCGGGTAAAATGGGATGATATTAAAGCTGTTTGTGATGTCAGTATCAACGTTTGAAGTAAGTGCTGTTATCTTCTCTTCGTTTGAGTTTCTTAGTGTTTCATTGACAAATTTCATCTTCTCAAGTCTTGAAAGAGCGTTTGGATCTTTGGCATATTGATCTGTTAGATCAACGATCTTTCCATCTAAAAATCTATCATTTAAAGCAATAGTTGAAGTTTTGTATTTTACATTTTCATAAAAATATCTCACGTGAGATTTGCTCTCATTGCCCGCAAAGTCTCTTGCGATGACCTCAGCGCTAAAGTTTTCAACCTGCACTGGCCAAGCAACAAGTGCTGCGTAAAAGCCCTCTTTGTAAAATGGCACGGCCTTAAATTTCTTACCAAAATTTGTCTGGACATAGACCTCTTTTAGCTGATTGTCAGTCGCTCTAAAGACAACAACTGCGCTACCGCCTTTTGAGATAGAATAAGACTGAGAAAGCACGTAAAGATCAGGCTTAGAGGTATCAAGCACGACTTCAACTTTTTTGCTTGCTTTATTGCCTGTAAAAAAGCCCCATTTGCTAGTATCGACCGCTTCTATGCTCATCTCATAAGTATCTTTTTGAGCAAAAAAGCCAGTTTTTGGGAAGGTTAAATTTACATCAAGCTCAGTGCTTGGATTTTGTATGATTTGATTTAGTAAATTTAGGTCATTTTTGCCGTCATTTATGCTAATGCGCACAAATTTTATGCCGCTATCATCTTTAAATTTGATATTCATAGGCGAGCGAAGGTTCCAATAAACCTTATCAGCAACGCCGATAATTGGCTCGTTTCGCTCAAAGTCTTTCGACATCAAAGCATAACCAAAGCCACCAGCTAATATCAAAACAAGCAAAACTACAACAATGCCAAAACCACCTATTCCACGTCTATACATATATTATTACCTTAAATTTTATTTGCGAAATTTTACATATAATCAATAAATTTTTAGTTAATTACAAAATTTCTCTTACAGCTCTAGCTTCGCTCATCCAGTCAAAAAGTTCATCCCAGCGCTCATCTTTTATGAGACCTTTGCATAAATTTAGCTCTTTTTCAAACATATTTATCGCGGCAACAACGTTGTTCTTATTTTGCTTAAAGATATCGCTCCACATAAATGGCGAACTCTTTGCAACACGTATCATACCCTTAAATGTCGGTCCGCCAAGTGCAACGATGTGCCTTTTATCCTCTTCTTTTAATATCCCGCTAGCAAGCGAAAATGCAATAGCGTGAGGCAGATGCGAGATGAGACCCACGTGATGATCATGCTCTTTTGCACTCATGAAAATGATCTTCATGCCAAGGCAAGAAAATAGCTCAACACTTCTTTTTACGTGCTTTTCTGCACTCTCAGCAAAGTCGCAAACTATGACAGTTGCGCCTGTGTAAAGTGACTTAAAGGCAGCCTCAGGACCAGAGTACTCAGTACCTGCCATCGGGTGAGCTGGGATGAAATTTTTACGAATTTTTTCTGGCACGGCTTCTATTATCTTTTGTTTGGTCGAGCCAAAGTCAATGATAGTCGTATCTTCGCTAATGTCAGTTAAATTTTGCACGATGCTCACGATGGCTTCGACTGGCACGGCCAAAAAGATGATGTCACACTTCTTTTTCATCTCATCGATGCTTAAAATTTCATGCACCAAGCCAAGTTCGAGCGCTTTTTTGCTGTGATTTTCATCTTTATCATATCCGCTGACACATGAGATTAGTTTTTCATCTTTTAGTGCAAGACCAAGCGAGCCACCCATAAGACCAAGTCCAATGATACCTATTTTCATAAAAAACCTTTAAAATTATAAAATTTAAATTTTTTAAAAATAAAATATGATATTATACGCACTTATACTAAAACTCTAGGTTAAATTTAATGAAAAAGAAATTATTTTTACTAGCACTAGCTTTAAGCGGTCTAAATGCACAAACAATTCAGTCAATAAATTTCAAAGGTCTAATCCACCTTTCGCCTGATGTAGCCACGCAGATAATGGGGCTAAAAGTCGGTCAAGAGCTAACGCCAAAGCTTAGCGACAAGGCTATCACAAATTTATACAAGCAAAATTATTTTGATGATATCTACATAGAAGATACAGGTAGTGGCAATCTTTTAGTAAAAGTAAAAGAGAAGCCAAGCGTGGCCAGAGTCGATCTAAAGGGCGTTGTGACAAACGACAAAACTGCGATCGAGTCGCTAATCAACATAAAACCTGGCAATATGTATGATGAGCTAACTATCGAAAAAACAAAAGAGAGAATTCGCCAGTACTACGAGTCAAAAGGCTATTTTGACACAGTTGTCGACGTAGAAAAACAGCCAGTTGCAGACAACGACAGCTCACTTTTCATAACTCTAAACATCAACCGTGGCGAAAATATGATAATCAAAAAGGTAAATTTAGTCGGTGCAAAAGAGTTTGACTATGATGATATCGAGCCAGTAGTTGCAAACAAAAGTAGAGAATTTATGGGCTGGCTTTGGGGCAGAAACGACGGTAAAGTTAAACTTTTTGAGCTTGAAAACGACCCAGCAAGGATTCAAGATAAATATTTTCAAAAAGGTTATCTAGATGCGACAGTTTCGTCACCTTACCTAAATGCGTCATTTGATAACTACACAGCTGATCTTACATACTACATCCACGAGGGCGAGCCTTATAAGGTTTCAAATGTAAGCATCACAGCACCTGAAGAGCTAGGACTTGATACTAAAAAGATCATAGATGACTTTAGACTTGAAGCTGGCGATACGATGAACTCAGCAAGACTTCGCCAAGATATGAAAAAGCTTGACGATATGGTCGCTGACAAGGGCTATGCATTTGTTAAGGTCTATCCAAAGACTGATAAATTTGATGAAAATAAAACAGTTGATATCGACTACGAAGTTGATCCTGGCGAAAAAGTATATATAAGAAATGTTCAAATTTCAGGAAACGACAGAACAGTTGATCGTGTCGTAAGACGTGAGCTATATCTAACTGAGGGAAATTTATATAGTAGAACCGACCTTCAAGACTCAAAAGATGCATTAAAAAGAACAAGCTACTTTGACGATGTCGAGATAGAAGAAGATCCAGTTGATAAAAACACAGTCGATCTAAAAGTAAAGGTAAAAGAGGCTTCAACTGGCTCGATAAGTGGCGGCATCGGATATGGAAGTAGCGATGGCTTGCTACTAAACGCTGCACTTTCAGACACAAACATCTTTGGCTCTGGCCTTCAAGGACAAGTAAGCGTTGATAAGAGCGATAGAGAGCTTTCTGGTCAGATAAGTCTTACAAATCCAAGAATTTTTGACTCAGAGTATAGCCTTGGCGGAACACTCTATGCAAACGACTACGACTGGAGAACATATAAAGAGAGAAGCTACGGCTTTAGCACAACACTAGGTAGAAAATTAACCAGAAATTTAAGCGCATCACTTACTTATAATATCGAGCAAAGTAAAGTTACTCTAAAAGATGATGAACTAAGAGATATTAATAGATACACAGGTAAAGAAATTTATAGAGAAGGCAAGGCTATAAAAAGCGCTATAACTCCAGCTTTAACGTATAATAGCACTGATGATTACTACTTGCCAAGACGCGGTATCATAGCCAGTACATCATTTGAGATAGCAGGACTTGGTGGTGATATGGATTTTGTTAAAAACCGCACAAATTTCAACTACTATCTAGGCCTTAGAGAGTACATCGACTACGATCTTATCCTAAGATATAAAGCAAGCTTTGGCAAAATTTGGGAGAGAGGCTATACTCCGATCAACGAAAGACTTTACCTTGGCGGTATAAGAAGCTTACGTGGTTACGAGAGCAGAACTGTATCTCCAAAAGTAAAATATAATGGCGACTACTATGAATACGGCGGCGAAACATCATTTAACAACTCAGTTGAGATGAGCTTCCCTATAATAGAGCGCGTTAAAATGCGTGGCGTTGTATTTTATGACTATGGTATGATCGGCGAAAATAGCCTAAATGAGATAAAAAGATCATCAGTTGGTACAGGTATCGAGTGGATAACTCCTATCGGACCACTTCAACTAATCTTCGCAAAAGCTCTTAAACCTAAAGAGGGCGATGATACAAATACTTTTGAATTTACTATCGGAAGACGCTTCTAATAAGATACTTTTAAGGGGCTAGTTTGCCCCTTAAATCCCCCACAAACAAACAAACTTTAAGTCATATAAGAAAAAGCAAGGCTAACATTAGATATAATCCCACAATTTTTAATATAAGTGGGTAAAAAGATGAATTTCTCAGACATTTTTTCAAAGATAAGAAAAGCTCAACCTCGTCCAGAAGAAGCACCTACACACTGGGTAAAATGCGACAACTGCCACTCACTGATGTATTACAAAGAAGTTGAAGCTTGTTTTAATGTATGCCCAAAATGCGGCTACCACATGAGATTAAAAGCTGATGATCGCATAAATTTGATCTGCGATGAAGGTAGCTTTGTAGAATTTGACGCAAATTTAAAGCCAGTTGATCCTTTAAATTTTGTCGATAAAAAATCATACAAAAAAAGAATTGCAGAAAATAAAGAAAAAACAGGACACACAAGCTCAGTGATATGCGGCGAAGGCAAATGCAACGGACAAGAGATCCAGCTAGTTGTTTTTGACTTTGGCTTTATGGGCGGCTCACTAGCTTCAGTTGAGGGCGAAAAGATCGTAAGAGCGATAAAACGCGCGATCGAAAAACGCCAAGCCTTAATCATCGTAAGTGCATCTGGTGGCGCTAGGATGCAAGAGAGCACATTTTCTTTAATGCAGATGTCAAAGACTTCAGCAGCCCTAAAACTTCTTGATGAAGCAAGACTACCATATATTTCTATCCTTACAGATCCTACGATGGGTGGCGTTAGTGCATCATTTGCATGGCTTGGAGATCTAATAATCGCTGAACCTGGCGCGCTAATAGGTTTTGCAGGACAAAGGGTCATCAAACAAACCATAGGCGCTGATCTTCCAGAGGGCTTTCAAAAAGCTGAGTTTTTGCTTGAACATGGTCTTATAGATGATATCGTGCCAAGAAGCGAGCACAAAAAATATATAAGCGATATGGTTAAATTTCTTACAAATAACAAAGCTATGATCTCTAAAAGCGAAGTGACAACTCCTAGCGAAGCTGGCTTTGAGCTAAAGATAAAGACCAAAGGGTAAATTTGGAAATTTCGGTCTTTAGCATTCAAAAATCATCACGAGATAATTTTGAAAACGAGATACAAGAATATATAAAAATGAGTGCAAAATTTGCCAAGATAAACGACAAAATAATATTTAATGAAAAGATAGCAAAGGCTCAAAGCAGTGGTAGAAGCGATGCGCTAAGAGCTTATGATGAAATTTACGAGCCAAATTTAAAAGGCTTTTGCGTGATGCTTGATGAAAATGGCTCACAGCTAGACAGCCAAGAATTTGCTCAAATTTTAAACTCAAATTCACAGATAAATTTTTTCATAGGTGGAGCTTATGGGCTTAGCCAAAATTTAAAAAACAAGGCACAAAAAGTCGTAAGCTTAAGCAAGATGACTATGGCGCACAAAGTCGCCAAGCTCGTACTTTTTGAGCAAATTTTTAGAGGGCTTTGTATCAATGCAAACCACCCATATCACAAATAAAGGAATATAAAATGACTCAAAACGAGCTAAATTTTTTCAAAAAACTACTTGAAGAGCGAAAATTACAAATCAAAAAAAATATTTATGACTCATCAGTTGAAGTAAGCGGCCTAAGAGATAGTGGCGTAAGCGATGAATTTGACATCGCTTCAGTAAATACCGACCAGCTTATAGAGCAGTCTATATCAACCCAGCAAAGAGCCGAGCTTCACGAGATCGACGAGGCGCTTGAGAAGATAGCAAACAAGACTTATGGAATTTGTGACATGTGCGAAGAGGAGATCGGCGTCCCTCGCCTAAAAGTAAAACCGCATGCAAAATACTGCATAGCTTGTCGTGAGATAATAGAAAAAACAGCAAAAAACTAAGGAGAAAATATGAAAACCAGAAAATTTCTCGTCTACTGCATCATCTACACAGCAGTTGTTGCAGGACTTACCTATTCTCTTAATAGTTCAGACTTCACCTTTGAGCTCTTAGGTCAAGCCATAACCTTGCCAGTAGCTGTCTGGGTGGCACTTCCAGTAGCCATTTTGGCGCTCCTTGCCCTACTTCATATCGCATATCACGGATACGCCTTTTATAGATATAAAAAATGGATAAAAAAAGATAGCCAACTCTACAAAGACCTTGCAAAAGAGACGCTTCTTGGCTTTGAGAGCAACAAAGACTTCAAAACCGATACTTACAAGATCGCCTCACAGCTCACACGCTCTATCTCACCAGTAGGCGAGCTTAAAGATGTTGGTGTTGATGACGGCGAGATAAACAATATCTTACAAACCATAAAAAGCATAAAAAACAAAGAGATCGTCGATCTAAAGAAATTTAGACTAGCAAAAGATAGCAAGCTAAACATCCTAAACGAGCTAAACAAGATCGAGCAGCTGCCTACTTACTATCTTGATGTGCTTAAAAATCAAGAGCAAAACGATAGCCTTAAAAAGGCAGCCTTCGATAAGCTCATAAAAACAGCTTCATTTAGCGAGATAAAAAAAATCGATCCAGAGCTGGCAAGCGAAGATATAATGACCATTATCATGCGTTTTGTAAATGATGAGATCGACCTAAGTAGCGATGAAATTTTCGATCTTTTAAATAATGTAAAAGTAACAAAAGCACAATACGACAAAGCAGCTATAATGCTTAAAAATAAACTAAAACCAGACGCATTTATCGGCATCTTTGAGAAGCTAAAAAGCATCCATGCTGACGCTGATGAAGCCTATGTATATGCGCTATTTGAGCTTCAGATGCTTGATAAAGTAAGAGAAGCTATCGAGGGCAGCGACCCTGATGAGTTTAAAGAGATAAAGGTTTTACTATTTTTGCGAGATAACGGCAAAATGGTGCCTAGCTCGCTATTTTTTAAATGATAGACTTTAGTAAAAAGCCACTTTTCTTAGCGCCACTTGCTGGCTTTTCTGACCTGCCGTTACGAAGCGTCGTCAAGAAATTTGGCTGCGACGTCACTGTTAGTGAGATGATCAGCGCAAATGCTCTGGTCTATGAGAGCAGTGACAAAACCCTTGAAATGCTTAAAAAGTCCCTAAACGAAGAGCCCTACGTCGTCCAAATAGCTGGTAGCGACGTAGAAAATTTAAAAAAAGCCGTGCAGATAGTCAATAAATTTGATGGAATTTATGGGATCGATCTAAACTGCGGCTGCCCTGTGCCAAAGGTCGTTAGACAAGGCGCAGGATCGGCTTTGTTAAACGATCTAGACAAACTTCAAAGCATAATCGAAGCCATAAAAAGCGTCTCAAACAAAGAGAGCCTAAGCGTTAAATTTAGACTTGGCTTTAACGAAAAAAATGAAGAGAAAATCGCAAAAGCCTGCGAAGAAGCTGGCGCAAACTACATCGCAGTGCATGGTCGCACCAGAGCCGGTGGATACACTGCAAAGGTTGATTACGAAGCGATCGCAAGAGTAAAGGCAAGCGTAAAAATCCCAGTCGTTGCAAACGGCGATATAAACGCACAAAATGCAGATGAAATTTTAAATTTCACAAAGTGCGACGCCCTAATGATCGGCAGAGCAAGCATCGGCAATCCTTGGATATTTCATGAGATAAAGACCAAAAGTAGCGTGGATAAGGCGTTAAAACAAAAGATCATCCTAGCTCACTTTGACGCTATGATCGAACACTACGGCGAGCACGGACTTTGCATATTTAGAAAGCATCTCCACCAATACAGCAAGGGCATAGACGGCGCAACAACCTTTAGAAACGATGTAAATTTTATCAAAGATATGGCAGCGATGAGAGAGCGCATAAGGGAGTTTTTTGCCTAGATGCAAGGCTACATCCTGCGCGTGCAAAAGGTCAGAGACGAGGACCTTTTAGTCTTTGTGCTAACGCCAAATTTGCTCGTAAAGTCATATAGATTTTTTGGCGCACGGCACTCAAACATCATGACTGGCTACAAGATCGACTTTGAGCTCGAGCAAGAGGCGAAATTTCTACCAAAGCTTAGAAACATACTTCATCTTGGCTTTAAGTGGCTGCTAGAGCGCGACAAGCTCATCATTTGGCAGCAGTTCATGCGCCTACTTTACGATCATCTAAAAGAGGTCGAGCAGCTCGATGAAATTTACTTTAACGAGCTTGATCGCTGTGCCAAACAGATGCAGCTGCAAAATCCAAAACGCCTTATCATCGAAAGCTACGTCAAAATTTTAGAGTTTGAAGGCAGGCTTCACAGCGAGCTTGAGTGCTTTATCTGCGACGAGGAGATAGAAAGCGAGCTATGCCTAACTCGTGGCTTTTTGCCCTCTCACAAGCACTGCCTTGATAGGAGCGAATTTGACGCTAGCAAGATCAAAAATTTATTTGATACAAAAAGCACGATCGAGCTAAATGACGATGAGATAAACCGCCTTTATAAAATTTTACTTGACGGACTTTAGGCTTTTACCTTCGTCCTCTCATCAAATTCTTTTAAAACATCCATTATCTTGCTTGCTAGCCCCTCAAGCGTGTGATCTTTTTTAAGCTCTAAATTTCTAAGCTTTAAAATCCTAGCTAGTATATCTTTTAGATCTTTTTTGCCAGATAGTATCTCATCATAATAAGCCTTTGGTATGCCTATCTCACTTCTATCTTGTTTTGTAATTATTTCATAGTTTTTATACACACTAAGAGCCTCGTCGGTTATCCTTGTTGTGCCACCTTGTAGCACAAGACCTTGCTCGTTTTTCAAAAATGCCACAAAGATTTGCTCCTTTGTATAGCCTTGTTCGCTATCATATACGGACATATCAGGCTTGAAGTCATATCCAGCACTACTAACCCACATATAAGGGATAGTATGCTCAGTTGTCATAACTTCTGGAGAGAAGTCAAGGAAATTTCCATTGACTTCTACATTTATATCACTTAGATCATTTATTAGCTTACGTGCATCGTCTGCATCTTGGGCTGTTCTAAAGATATGAGTTATCTTTTCATTGCTTCTATCGGTTAGTCCATCTAGCTCATCGCTAGTCATCCTACCCATTAGGTATTCAACATGCTCTATTTTTTTATCTTTTGAAAAGTAGCCCTTTGGCATCTTTGCTAGGTCCTCGGCTGAGTAAAATTCTTTACCCTTACTGATCACTCCAGCTGAAATTTGATCAAAAATTTTATAGTATTGCTTTATTGTGTCTGCTAGATCAATATTTGCAAAGCTATCCTCTCCAAACAGAGCATTATCCTTTCTTGTATCCATTAAAATAGTTGTAAAGTTTGGGTGTTTTTGATTGTGTAGCAATATCGCATCAAGTGTGCTTTTGTGGATTTTAAAGTCCTGTGGCAGACCTGCTGCTTTGTTAAAGTCAGCCCCCATAAATCCTTTAGCATCTACACTATATCCATAGCCCTCTTGTGAAGTAAATTTGGCCTGATAAAGAGAGTCGATACTGCTAGATGAAACAAAGTCATTTTTAGGAATAGTGGCTTGGCTGATCGAATTTATATTTGGAGTGTTAGGTAAGAAATTTGCAAAGCCTTCGCTTTTTGTCTGTTTTTGGTAATGCTGTTTTGTTAAGATGGAGCTCCCTGAAACTTTCATAGCTTACTCCTTGAAATTTAGCTTCAAAGAGTAAGCAAAAGTTGTGCCGAAAAATTTTTATCAACAGGGGAGCATTTTGTGTAGAGAGAAGTCATATATAAACTAAATTGTTAAAAGGTCGATTTACCAACTAAGGAATTTTCACTCAAACAAATTTTGAAAAATAGTTGAGTAGTTTAAAACTTACTAAGGATAGTAAAATGCAAATTTCTAGCTCACCATATCCTTATCTGTCTAGAGAGCATATAGCTAGTGAGATGGGGTTTAAATTTAACGATATAAACGAGATCCTTGATAACAATATGGGATATGGTATGAGCTTTCCTAAATATGCAAGGCTTGATAGAAAAGCTCAAGCTGCGGCTTATGATAGGCACATATATCCGCTATCTGGCTTTACAAAGGGAGATGAAGCAAAAGTCACTATCATAGGAAAGCTTAGAGGCTATGATCCTGATTTTACAAGCGAGCAGCTATCAGATCTTAAAAATTTCATAAATGAAAGTAAGGGTTTGTTTGTAGAGTATATACAAGGTCAGCAAGCAAAACCAGACAATGATAAGCCAAAAATTTTAAGAGATACCCCATACACTGTAAATGAATTTTTAAATGAATATCGTGGCAATCGCCAGCTACTATTTATGCAAAACTCAAGGACTGTTGATCTGCTTGATAGTGATATGAGCGTTGATGAGTTTAAAGAAGAGTGGGCTAAATATGCACTAAAAGAGCGGTTTAATATAACTTTATCTGGCGAAGATGCTAAAAATGCTGTCAATATACTAAAAGAGATAAATGAAAAGGGCATTCAAGATATAGAGAGCGTTGAAGAAGAAAAAGACGACACCAAAGAGAAAAAATTTACTCCTATCCAAGCTGAAAGCAAAAACACTGAAACTTATGACATTACTAAGGATGAGAAATTTTCGTTTTTACTTAAGCTTCAAGAGCTTGAGAGAGAACGAGGTATCGATGTGCTTCGTATCATGCAAAAGCTTGAAGAAAATGGTAAAAAGGTTGTCGATAAAAAGGTTTAAATTCATTTTTATATCTAGCACAAGCCACTGCTAAGTCATCCTATGACAAGGCAGAGAATGATCCTCGCGTTCTGCTTTATCCATCAAGCCATCTTATTTAAAATTTGCTTCTTGTCTATCTTTTGCATAAGCTCTAAAACGTCTATGCCTCTTTTTTCTTTAAAATTTAAAAGCTCTCTTGCATAGAGAAATTTTTGATCCTTGTTTATATCATAGGTCTCATACTTCTTTTTAACCTGCATAGGTTTAAATTTCTTCTCGTTTTGCTCTTTAGCAAAATTTTCATTGTATTCTTGCTCTTCTTTGATTATCTGCTTTCTTTGTTCTTCGACATCTTTTGTTGCTTTCTCTCTTGCTTTGGCAAATAATGTTTTAAATTCATCTATGCTTAGATCAGTTCTGCTTAAAAGGCTAAGCGACTCCTTGTTTTCATTTGGGTAAAGAGAAGACATGCTGTCCATAAATACTCTTAGGTCAGCCTCCTCTTCTTTTGTGCCAAGACCTATTAGTTTGCCCATCATGGTTGGCTTGCCGTCAACAGAGTTTTCCCTTAATATATCAGAATACATTATAAGGACTTGATCTTTTGCTTCTTCTAAAGTTTTTGGCTGTTTCATCGACATGGCGTTGCGATCTTGTTCGGTATTGTAACGCTTAGAAAGCATATTATCTATTTTGCTTATCGTTTTTGCAACCCAATTATCTTCATTTTCGTCTATGTCAATAATCTCTTTTATGCTCTTTCCAACTGGACTATACCATAAAGCTTCTATTTTGGCCTTTTCATCATCTTTGGTATCTTTAGGTATATTTTCTTTTTGGATAGTGTTGTCTTGTATCGGTGTGTTGCTAAGTCCGTTTATGCTAGTTATCATTTTCAATTCCTTTGAAAGTAATGGCCTACAATAAAATTTGTAGGCTACTTAAATTTTTTACCAACCACCTAGGTCGGATTCCATTCTTCTTTTAAAAGCGTCTCGTAGTTGTCTAACAATAGAAAAGAACATCTCATGCTAATTAATTTTTAATAGCCTTTTTCGCATAGCTTTCTGTATTTCGTTTAGCTTTCTGTATTTATCACATCCTGACTGAAGTCCTAAATCACAAGCCTTGCCATAATATTGTTTTGCAGTGGAAAAACTTTGTTTTATACCTTCACCGTTTTTGTATAAATAACCTAAGGCCCAGCAACCCGAAGCCTCTCCACTATCACAAGCTTTTTGAAGTAGCTCAGCAGCTTTTTGGTAATCTTGTTTTACACCTTCACCGAGTTTGTATGAAAGCCCTAATTCTAAGCAACCATTAGCATTTCCACTATCACAAGCTTTTTGATAAAGCTGGGCTGTTTTTTGATAAAGCTGGGTTGCTTTTTGGTAATTCTGCCTTACACCTTGACCGTTTCCGTATAAAACCCCTAATCTAGAGCAACTAAAAGCCTCTCCACTATCACAAGCTTTTTGAAATAGCTGGGCAGCTTTTTGGTAATTTTGATTTACACCTTGGCCTTGTGCGTATAAAAGCCCTAAGTTAGAGCAACCCCCAGCATTTCCCCCATCACAAGCTTTTTGATAAAGCTGGGCTTCTTTTTGGTAATCTTGATTTACACCTTGACCGTTGTAGTATAAAACCCCTAAATTATAGCAACCCCCAGCATCTCCCCCATCACAAGCCTTTTGATAAAGCTCAGCAGCTTTTTGGTAGTCACCTTTATCGTAAGCTTCTTTTCCCGATTCAATAAGATCTTTGGAAAATCCAATAGAAAATAAAACTACAAGTAAAACTAAAATTCTTTTCATTTTTTTACCTCCTTAATGTAAACTATATAGACGATATTTTGTCT
>NZ_POYR01000036.1:0-489 GCF_002912425.1 Campylobacter concisus | reverse complement strand
ATATCATAGAGGACGATTTCCTGAAAATGAATCTGCAACGCCTGTTCGACGGACAGCCATTCGTACTGACGGGTAATTATCCCTATAACATATCCAGCCAGATTTTCTTTAAAATGCTGGACAACAAGGACCTGATACCATGCTGCACGGGCATGATACAGAAAGAGGTCGCCGAGCGCATCGCCGCCGGTCCGGGCAGCAAGACGTACGGTATTCTGAGCGTACTGATACAAGCTTGGTATCGCGTAGAGTACCTCTTCACCGTAAGCGAGCACGTATTCAACCCTCCCCCTAAGGTGAAAAGCGCCGTTATCCGTATGACTCGCAATGACACGCGACAATTGGGATGCGACGAAAACTTATTCAAGCAGGTGGTAAAAACCACATTCAACCAACGCCGGAAAACCTTGCGCAATTCCATAAAACCGATACTCGGCAAAGAATGTCCGCTGACCGAAGACATCCTCTTCAATAAGCGTCCCGAACAAC
>NZ_POYR01000035.1:0-7624 GCF_002912425.1 Campylobacter concisus | reverse complement strand
TTTAATTACTGAAATTACTAAAGATAAATCAGTTGCGCAATTATATCAAAATAATAATCATTGTCAATATAAAATTAAATTTTACATACAATATGATAAACCAAAATAAATTTGCTTTTGCTATTTGTATATCTAAAAAGTTTCATTTTTGAAATATTTTGTATAAAAATTCTTTTTTCTCATTATATTTTAATATTAGATTAAGATTATATCCTTTATAATGTCACTAAATTATTTTAAAAAATATAACTTTATAGTTATTTCCAAGGAAGGTTAAGATGAGAACTCTCTTATCTTTAAGCATGGTGTGTGCTGCGCTACTTGCTAATGAGACTAATCTAAAAAACGAGTTAAACAACGAAGAGATTAGGGCGAATATGGCAAGCTCTTTTAACGAAAGCTCCAACATAAATTTGCTTAACGAAAAACCAACTTCAGAAGGTAAGCTAAATTTAAACGAAACCCCATGCTTTAAAATAGATAAAATTTCACTTCTTAGTGAGAACAAAGTAGCTAGCTTTAACGCTAGTAGCGGTGCTGATGAGGCTATAATAAGAAAAGCTTATAATGCAAACTACTCTAAATTTAACTCTATTTTAGAGGCTAGCTTAAACAAGCTTGACTTTAAAGCTGGCAGCTGTCTTGGTAAAAACTCTATCAATCTAATCATAAACTCTTTTAACAACGAGATAATAAAAAGTGGCTATATCACTTCAAGTGCGAGCCTAGTTACAAAGAGCCTAAAAGATGCCAAGCTAGAGTTTGTGATAAATCTTGGCTTAATAGATAACATAAGCATAAACGAGCTTGATAGCCAAAGAAACAGAGCGAGCTTATTTAGCGCATTTGGTGAGTATTCTCATAAAAATAAAGTGGCAAATATAAGAGATATCGAGCAGGCTCTTGAGTCACTGCAAAACGTCTCAAAAAATGATGTTAGCATTAAATTCTTACCTTCAAATAGGGCTGGCTTTTCAAATATAGTAATAACTAGAGTTGATAGCTTTCCACTAAAGGCTGCTATTAGCATTGATAACCTTGGCTCAAAACAAAGTGGTAAGTATCAAGGTATGCTAAATTTAAGCACGCTAAATTTACTTGGATTTAACGAAATTTTTAGCTTCTCACGCGGAAAAGATATATTTAAAAAGTATGAGGTTACAAATAAATTTAACGGCGCCACTGATCACGGAGCTTCAAATAACTACTATTACGGCTTTAGTATTCCATTTGGCTACTTCATGCTTGAATACGAAAAGAGCAAATATGACTACGCCCAGATCATAAATGCAGCCTACAATCTCTACACATATAAAGGTAGAAGCGAGAGCGACTCACTAAGCCTTGCTTATACATTTTATAGAGACTCAAATTTTAAAAATAGCGCTTATGTAAAACTATTTAAGAGAAAAAATAAAAACTACCTAGAGGACTACGAGCTAGATAACCAAGCTAGAAGAAATGCCGGATATGAGGTAGGCGTAAAATCAAGCTGGAATTCTTACAACCAAGCTTTTAGCGCCAAGCTAGCTTACAAAAAGGGCACTGGTATATTTAACTCACAGCCCGATCCTTTAGAAGATAGCGGCGAGGCTACATCTAGGTTTGCTCTAATAAATTTAAACCTAAACTACAAATATAAATTTGAACTTCCACTAAGCTATGATCTAAATATCAACGCAAGATATGGCCTAAATAAACTAAGCTTGCAGGATAAATTTAGCATCGGTGGATATCACAGTGTTAGGGGATTTGACGGGGAGAGCTCGCTTGTTGGAAACCACGGAGTAAGCGTAAGAAATACCCTCTCATATAACTACTATAAGAGCAACTCTATCTATGCAGGGCTTGACGCTGGTATGGTAAGAGCAGCAAGTAGCGGCATAAAGGATAAAAACACCCTTGCAGGATACGCCATAGGTCTAAGAGGCAGCATAAAAGCCTACAACAACCTAAGCTACGACATATCTGTCTCAAAACCTCTTTATAAACCAAAGAGCTTTGAAACTAAATCAACAAATGTAAATTTCATCATAAGCTACGAATTTTAAGGATAAAATATGCTAAAGAACAACCAAATTTCAAATGCACAAAAGCCTAGCCTTTTAACCATAGGCTTAAATTTCTACGTAAGTCTCTCTTTGCTACTTGGCACTATGCCAGCATTAGCAAATGAGCCAAGCATCATAGCTGATCCAGGTGCTAGCAACCGCCCTGATATACTAAAAGCTCCTAATGAGACGCTAATAATAAACATCACAAACCCTGATAGCAAGGGCGTATCTATAAATGAATATAGCAGGTTTAATACGCCTCCAACTGGCACCATCCTTAATAACTCTAATAAAAACATAGATACTAAGATAGCTGGCCAGATAGATGCAAACTATAGGCTAAATAAAGAGGCAAGCCTTATTATCAACAAAGTAAATTCGGCTGAGAAATCATCTCTAAAAGGAAATTTAGAGGTTGCAGGTAGCAGAGCTGATGTGGTTATAGCAAACCCAAATGGCATAAGCGTAGATGGTCTAAATATGATCAACTCTCGCTCACTCACACTAACAACAGGCAATATCAATAAACTAAGCCCTAAAGAGATAGAGCTAATATCTAATAACTCTATCGATATCGTAGGGGACGGCCTAAACGATAAGAGCAGCGACTATACTAACGTGATCTCAAATGCCATAAATTTAAACTCAAATATCCACGCAAATGAGCTAAACATCATCGGTGAAAAGGCGGTTGGCTCAAGTAAAGATAGGCTTTATAACGACGTAAAAGCTAAAAACCAAGAAAACAGCTTTAGCCTAGATAGTAGCGCGCTTGGCGGTATGTATGCTAATAAAATCAAACTAGTTGGCACAAGTAATGGCGTAGGCGTAAATAATAACGGTCTAGTTATAGCAAATAACAACATAGAGATAAGCCTTGATGGCGATATAGTTAATGCCGGTGCTATCGCTTCTAACAAAGATGCAAACATAGAAGCAAAGAATATAACAAACAAAGATGAAGCGCTAATAGCAGCCAAAGAGAGCCTTAATATAAAAGCAGACACTTTGGTAAATACCTCAAGCCAAATTTATGCTAAAGATATAAATGTAGAGGCTAAAAAGCTGGTAAATAACTCAAGCTCGCAGGCTAGGGTGGAGAAAAGCTCATTTGCTAAAAATTTAGCTCTAAAGCAAAGTGGTGAGAATAGATTTAAACTTGAAGAAGTAAATTTAAAAGAGATAAAAGAGAAAATAGAGGCTAAATTTAAAAAACTAGGCAAAGAGCTAAGTAAAGAGGAGCTAAATGCTGAAATTTTAAAAGAGGCTATAAGCAAAGATGGCACCCTTTATGCGCTAAATTTACACAAAGACTCATATCTATATGGTACATCGACAAAGGTATTTTATAATCTAAGACTAGACATCGACAAAAACGAAGTAGTACTTGATACTAGTAAAGCAAAAGACCGCGAAGTGCTAAAGAGAATTTACTACTCTATAAACAAAGAAATTTTAAACGAAGAAGATAAGGCAAATTTCATCCCAGGTAGCATAGTAGCAAGCAATGATATAAATTTAAAAACAGATGAACTACTAAATGATAAGAGCTTTATCTACGCTGGCAACGACCTTGTGCTTGATAGCAAAGATATAACAAACGTAGCGCTAAATTTAAGAAGAGATGGCCTAAGCTTTAATGAGTTTAAATGGAAGCAACAAGAGTGGAAAGGAAAAATGGGAAAAGTCACTGGCAAAAAGAAATGGGTGACTAAAGGTGGAAAAAGCACAAATTTTAACTTCTCATACACTGATGTTGGTTTGCCAGCAGTATTTGCAGCGGGCAATAACATAGTAGGAAGCACGCAGGACTTTTCAAGCTACGCACTAAATGATGATATAAAGCTAGCAAATGTTGATCTGGATAAATTCTCTGAGCCAATATTTAATAGCCCAATAATTAAAAACCTAAATAGAAGAGTGAAAAACCAAGGGTATTACTATAGCCTTGATAGTATAAACTCTGCTTATATAGCAAACATCCTTGATAGTTTATATGAAGCTAGAAATGAGAGCATAAGTAAATTTAAAAAAGAGGCCAAAGATAAAAACGTAAAAGCCTCAGCTCTAGTAATGGCAAATAATATAGAGCTAGACGCCAAAGGCAACATAAGCCTAGCTGGCAGCGTAGTGGCTGATAGTCTAAATTTAAACTCACAAAATTTAAACCTAAATCACCTAGAGCTAAACTCTAAAGATCTAAATTTAAAATCAGACGCAGCAAATATCAACTCAAGTGAAATTTCAGCTAAAAATATAAATGTAAATGCCAATAGTATAAGCTTAGACAAAGAGTCATCTCAGTTTAGCAAGGCGTCAAATTTAAAAGCAGACGAGAGCCTAAATTTAAGTGCTAAAGAAAATTTAAACATCGCTGGCTCAAATCTAGAGGCTGACAAGATAAATTTAAGTGCAGATAATATAAATATAAACGCCAAAGAGTTTGCATACAGCCATAGCGCAAAAGAAAAAGGCGTAGAATTTAGCCAAAACATCCAAACTCTAAATAGCGCAAACCTAGACGCAAAAGATATAAATTTAAACTCTAAGTCAAATACCAACATCAGCTCAAGCAACTTAAGAGCTACTAATAAGCTAAACGTAGAAGCTGGAAATGATATATATGTAGTGGGAGCTAATACAAACGAGAGCACGGAAACTAAAGAGAGGTCAAAGGGCTTTTTCTCTAAAAAAGAGTCTCATCTAATGGCTATAAATCAAAAGGTCATTAGCTCAAATTTAAACGCAGGCGATATCAGTCTAAAGGCTGGTGGCAACGCAATAGTAACTGGCTCAAATTTAAGTGCCAAAAATGATATAAACATAGATGCGAATAATATAGGCTTAGCCCCAACAGCTTATAAAAATGATGAGGCAAGAGCTAGCTCTAAGAAGTCATTTGGTGGATTAAAATCTAGCCTTGATATGCACTCTCTTGATAAGACAAACTTACAAGGCTCATCTCTAAGCACTAGTCAAGGAGATATAAATTTAAATGCAAACAACGACATCTCTATAATATCTTCAGATATTAAAGGTGGTAGAAATGTAAATTTAAATGCTGGTAATAACTTGTCTATATTAGCAGCTAAAGAGCAAATAAAAGAAAAAAGCGTTCATAAGAGCTCAAACATTAATATAATCTCATTATTGACATACCCAGGCATGCTGGTGGCTTCTGCGATAGATCCTATTGGAACTGGTTCAAATACATACTTGTTTGAGCAAATGTTTGGAGATACTCTGACTCAAATTTATCGCTCTACATATAACGAAAAGGGAAGTCTTGATACACTAGCGAAGCTTTCAAACATATCTGCAGCCAAAGAGCTCAATCTAAAAGCAAATGAAGCTACTATAACTGCAAATTTATCAAGTAAAGATGATACTAATATAAAGGCAAATTCTATTGAGATATCAAATGCCGAAAACGAGCATAGTAGCTATGAGATATCTAAGAGCAAGGGTATAAATTTACCAAGCACCAAAGATCTTGCAAATGATCAAAAACCAAAACCTATAAAAGAATTTAAGTATGATACTAGCACCAAGACAAGAGTAGCAGACGCAGAGTATGAAAAATCTACCACCGATGTAGCATCAACTAAAGCTATATCGTCAAACCTTGTTTCAGATAAAAATATAAATTTAAATGCAAACGAAGAGATAGGTATCACTGGATCAAATTTGATCGCTAAAGAAGATATAAATCTAATAAGTAAAAATGCAAATATAGATATATTAAATAGCACTGATACTACTGATATATCTAAAACACTAAAACAAGCAAAAGCAGCTCTTTCTATCACTGCCCAAAACGAATACGTAGAGGTGGCTCCAGCTAGTCTTGCTTTGATAGAAGCTATAAAGCAGCTTAAAAAGGTAAAAAAAGAGTATGATAGCTATAAACACACTAGAGATGATCTAAAAGATAAACTACATGAGCTAAAACAAGCCTATAAAAGTAAAACTTCTGGCATAGATGGCTCAGATATAGAAGATCTATCAGATATCCTTGAAAATGTTAATGACGAAGAGAGGTACTATAAGGCAAATATAGCTTTAGCTATGGCAAACGTAGAGGCTAAGAGCTTAGCACTTATAGCTCAAGTAGCAGCAGCTGCAAAGGCAGCATCTAACTGGTATACATTTGGCTTTAGTGTAGGAGTAGCAGCTAGTGTAAATGGTCACAAATCAAAATCAAACTCAAATGAAGTTATCTCTAATCCATCAAATTTAAGCGCAAATAACATCAAGATACAAACTCCAAATGATACAACTGTCACTGGTTCAAATTTAAGTGCCAATAATCTAATAGATATAAACACAAACAACTTAAATATAAACTCTAGCAAAAACACCTATATATCAGAAAGTAAAGACAAAAGCATAGGTGGAACCATGAGATATACTATGTATGGTGGTGGCGGCGGAAGTGCTGGACTAAACTACTCTACTAGTAGTAGTGACACAGAGAGCCTAACAAACAATAACTCTCATCTTTACTCAGCTAAAGATATGAATATAAACACAGCCAATGATGCAACCATCAAGGGAGCAAATTTAAGAGCTGACGAGAGATTAAATTTAAAAGTAGGAAACAACCTAAGCTTAGAGAGTGTAAGAGACAAATACGCATACAACGAAAGAGGATATAGTGTAGGTGTTGGTATAGGATTTAGTAGTGATAAATCACCAAACTCAAGCTTTGCTAATCCATCTAGCGCAAAAGCAACTAGCACCAATGCAAATTTCTCTAGATCAAGCTCAAATACAATAACTAAACAAACCATTCTCTCATCTATAACAGCAAATGAGCTAAACGTCGAGGTAGCAAATAACACCCATCTAAAAGGATCACTTCTAGCAGCAGGAGAGTATGATAAAGATAATACCTTTATAGATAACCACAACCTAAATTTAAAAACAAATACCCTAAGCCATGAGAACCTATCAAATACAAGCTATGCTAAGGGAACAAACTTTAGCATAGGAGCTAACTATATCCTAGAAGATAAAAACAATAAAGATAGCAGATCAAATAACAATCAAGAAGATAAATTTACAGGTCTTAAATCAATAGATCTATCTAACCATAGAAATTTAAGCTACAGCTTATCTAAAAACCTAGCAACTCTAGGTAGTGGCAACATAGAGATAGCAGATAAAGATAACTCTGATGATCTAACAAGACTAAATAGAGATACTACTAAACTAACAAAAGATCTAGTAAATACTAGCATAAGCTCAAATGTAGATGGTAGTATGGATTTAAGGGTGCTAACAGCCGATGGAAGAGAGCAGATAAAGCAAGAGTTAGAAAAAGTTGGACAAGGGATTGCTAAAATTGCTTTAAAGGCTCTGCTTGGCAATGAAGTTTATAAAAACACGGAAATCATAATTGAGAATTTAAAACGAATAAAAGAAACAGACCCACAAAGATATAATGAAATAGTAAAGGCAATCAATGAATATAATAAAGAGCAAGAAGCACTAAAAGGAAGTTTTATCCCAGCAGCTGTTTTACCTATTGCGCCAGCTGTATTAGAATTTTTGAGCAGTCTCAGTTG
>NZ_POYR01000034.1:0-478 GCF_002912425.1 Campylobacter concisus | reverse complement strand
CTTTTGGTTTGTATATTGTTTTTTAAATGTATTTTGCAATATTTTTCCATAATAAAGTTTAATAAAGATCTTGCTATCCAAGGTATAATTTTTGGTTATCCAGTCGCGCTTAATGCGATATTGGGATTCATTTACTCTTTTGCTGATAAGTATTTTATACAAAGCATATTTAATTTTAGTCTTCTGGGCGAATATTCTTTTATGCTTACTTTCGCATCAATTTTTACTGTTCTATTTTCGAGTATACATAACTTTTGGTTTTCGTTTTTTTTTAATCCAGACAATAGCCATTTGTTATCACATAAGCTAGCTCAATTAATTGGTTTGCTATTTGTGGCGGCAATTATTTTTTATTTTGTAGTTTTATTTTTAATTAAGAGTTTGTTTGATTTTAATATTTTCAATTCTATATATAGGACTGGTATTTCATATTTATGGTTATTAGTATCTACGCAGTTTATTACATCTATAAATGCAC
>NZ_POYR01000033.1:0-18782 GCF_002912425.1 Campylobacter concisus | reverse complement strand
GATTTGGAATCCAGCGCTCTACCGTTGGAGCTATTGCCCTAATAGCTACTTATTCTTAATTAGCTTTTTAGCTTAACTTCTTTATGAACAGTATGTTTTTTTAATCTTGGGCAATATTTTTTGAGCTCAACCTTATCTGTAGTGGTTTTACTGTTTTTTGTAGTAGTATAATTAATATCACCACACTCAGAGCATTTTAAACCGATTTTAATTCTCATATATATTCCTTATAGAAAGCCAAAGGGTTTCCCCTTTGACATAATTTTATAAATTAACCAAGTATTTTTGAAACAACACCTGAACCAACAGTTCTACCACCTTCACGAATAGCAAAACGAGTTCCTTCTTCAAGTGCAACTGGAGCTATAAGCTCAACAGAAATTCTTACGTTATCACCTGGCATAACCATCTCTGTGCCTTCTGGTAATGTAATAGAACCAGTAACGTCAGTTGTTCTTACGTAGAATTGTGGTCTATAGTTGTTAAAGAAAGGAGTATGGCGACCACCCTCTTCTTTAGTTAAGATATAAACCTCACCCTCAAATTTTGTGTGAGGAGTAATTGATTTAGGCTTGCAAAGAACCATACCACGTTCAACGTCTTCTTTTTTAGTACCACGAAGAAGAACACCAACGTTATCGCCAGCTTCACCTTGATCCATCTCTTTTCTAAACATCTCAACACCAGTAACTGTTGTTGTTTGTGTAGGTTTGATACCAACGATTTCTATTGTGTCACCAACTTTAACAACACCTTTTTCAATTCTACCTGTTACAACTGTACCACGACCTGAAATTGAGAAAACGTCTTCGATTGGCATAAGAAGATCTTTGTCCGTAGCACGAACTGGAGTTGGGATATAGCTATCAACTGCATCCATTAGTTCCATAATTTTTGCTGACCATTCGCCATCTTGTCCAGCTTTTGCCTCTTCAAGAGCTTTAAGTGCTGAACCAGAAACTATCGGAGTATCATCACCTGGGAAGTTATACTCGTTAAGTAGTTCGCGAATTTCCATTTCAACTAGTTCAAGTAACTCAGCGTCATCAACCATGTCTGCTTTGTTCATGAAAACAACAATGTAAGGAACACCAACTTGGCGAGATAGCAAGATGTGCTCTCTAGTTTGTGGCATTGGGCCGTCTGCTGCAGAAACAACAAGAATAGCGCCGTCCATTTGAGCAGCACCTGTAATCATATTTTTTACATAGTCGGCGTGACCTGGGCAGTCAACGTGAGCATAGTGACGTTTCTCTGTCTCATACTCAATGTGCGAAGTAGCAATTGTAATACCACGCTCTTTCTCTTCTGGAGCATTATCAATATTATCATAATCTTTTAGCTCAGCAAGACCTTTGCGTGAAAGAACAGCAGATATTGCAGCTGTTAAAGTAGTTTTACCATGGTCAACGTGACCGATAGTGCCTATGTTTACGTGTGGCTTGTTGCGTGAAAATTTTTCTTTAGCCATCTTTTCCTCCGTTATGATATGTGTCTTTATCTAATTCAAATTCGTATAGCAATATAAAATCATATAAACCAGTGGAGCTCATAGCGGGACTTGAACCCGCGACCTCTTCCTTACCAAGGAAGTGCTCTACCTCTGAGCCATATGAGCGAAAAACGCTTGGCTGAGATGATTTTAATCAACATACAAACAACTAAAAATTCATGAAAATAAAGATGGAATAACTGTGTTTAGTAAAATCTAGATACAGCTCCCAGTTTACTTTCCCAAATTTTGGAGCGGGAAACGGGGCTCGAACCCGCGACCCTCAGCTTGGAAGGCTGATGCTCTAGCCAACTGAGCTACTCCCGCATAACAATGGTGGTGAGACGTGGATTCGAACCACGGAAGACATAGTCAGCAGATTTACAGTCTGCCCTCGTTGGCCGCTTGAGTATCTCACCTTAAACATTAATAAGTTATTTTGGTATTTTCTGGTCAAACACTGTTACAAAATGGAGCTGGTGAACGGACTTGAACCGCCGACCCACTGCTTACAAGGCAGTAGCTCTACCAACTGAGCTACACCAGCACCTGTTTTGTGAAGTGGCAATTATAGCCCAAAATAAAATAAAAGTCAAGGAGATTTTGAAAAATATTTTATATAATTTTTTGCAATCAAAAATCTATAGAATTTAAAAAAAATTTCAAAAACGCCCGCTAGACTAAGCTGCTTTTACCAAAAAACAAAGATAAATTTTACATATATAAAATTTCATATTTTCATTGTTTTATTTTTTTTAAAAGCTAAAATTTCTATAATTACAAAAAATTACAAAGGATTTAATATGCAATTTTTACCTTGGGCGGTAATTTTACTGCTAATTTATGTGATCTATTTCTTAATGATCCGCTATGAAAAAAAGATAGCGACACTAAGCAAAATGATCGAGCAAAACAGTGATGGTATCAAAGAAAATAGAGACCTTATAGGTCAAAACAGGTCACTAATCGAGAAAAATAAACACAACATTGAGAAAAATACTAAAGATATTACAACGAATGTTGAAAAAATAGACATTGACTTGGAAGATTAATTCTTCCAAAATTTCTCTTCTTTTTCCTTTTTTATCAAATTTTCGTAAGTTTGCATTCTTATATTCACTGGCTCTAAATTTATGCCATCTTTTTTTATCTTAAAATATTTCCCATCCATCAAGCAATACTCTGGCACCAAGTCGTAGCGCTTCGAAAGCGGCAAAACTCTAAAGCTTAGATTATCCAGTATAAAAGGCTCTTTGTGTAAATTTTCCCAAACAGCTAGCACCATATGATATTTTTTTGTATTTTTTTCCTGAACTACTAGAAGGCATTTTTGATTATCCACGCCAAGATCTTTTAGGCTATCGCGCTTTGATATCGCGTACTCTTCGCAGTCTCCGCCACCTCGCCTTAAAAACTCACCCCTAGTACTCCACACATCTACATTTGTATTGTAAAAATCATCATATCTTGGCATCAAAGAATTTAAGTATGAATTTATGAGCTCCAGCTTTCTTATAAAGCTTTCGTGTTCTATTTTTTTCATAAAATTTGCATAGTGATTTAGGATATTTTTGCAAATTTGATTTTTACATTGAGATATATTTTTTGGAGAAATTTCAAAATTATTTGCAAAAAGAGAAGAGACAAAAAAAAGAAGCAAAATTTTACGCATGCAGCTGCTTCATCAAAAGCACAAGACCTATTCTATCTTTCACATTTAGCTTGCTGTAAATCGACGTAGTGTGCGCCTTTACCGTCCTTAAAGTAATGCCTGTTTGCTCTGAAATTTCATTGTTTGTTAGACCTTGATATATTAAGTTTGCGATCTCTTTTTCGCGTGAGCTAAGCTCGCTTAGATCAGATTTTTTCTCTAAAGTTTCACTTTCATTATTTATATATGAGCCAGTTAGTTCTCCGATCATCGCTTGGATAAATTCTGGATAAAGCCAAACTTTGCCATTTAAAATCGTCTCAAAGGCATCTTCAAAGTGAGTTTTTCTCATGTGTGAGTTTGCATATCCTTTGACACCAAGAGCCAGCAGATGTTTGCCTTCACTAAATTTTGGTTCGTTTGCAAGGATTAGACATTTTATATTTGGAAAACTTTCATGAATGGTTTTAATATTTTCATCAAGGCTATCTTTAAAAGCGTTTGTATCGATACCAACAATATCAACATTGTCGTTTAAATTTACAAAAAAATCCTTTTTATTGTGAGTAAATTTCACATCGTCATCTGAAAAGTACCCTCGCCAAAGATTATTAAGCGAACCATTTTGAGTAAAAAAAACCACATTCATAACCATATTTCCTTATATCACATATAGGTTTGCTCGTAAATTTTTGACTCATTTACGAAAACGATCAAGTAGCGTTCCTTGCCACTATTTGCCTCAAATTTATAACTAAAAGTGGATAAAAATTTCTCGACCACTTCTTTGTCTTCTTTTAAAAAGATACTCATCTCAAAACAACCATTTGATATAGCGTATCTATATGGCACGCTAAGAGATAGTAAATTTAGATCAAAGTCCAAGCTATCGCTGCTTTCATCGTAGCCACTAATTGATATCTTGATGCTGCTTACTAGCTCATCTTCTATCTTTAGCCCAGCCAAGCTGATATGCTCTTCTTTTTTTAAATTTATCATCTCATCAAAGCTTTTTTCACAGTCTTTAAAGAGAAATTTAATGACCTCTCTTCCGATTAGATCGCATATTTTGCCATCATTTACAATGATAAATTCCTCAGCCAGCTTTGCTCTTGAAATTTGATATTCGCTAAAATTTCGCTCAAAGCTAGCTGACTTTTGCATTATCGCTCCGTTAAAGCGTTTTGTTTTGCTTTTAAGATAGGTTTTAGCAAATAGTCAAGTATCGTCTTTTTACCAGTGATGATATCAGCTGAAACTATCATACCAACCTTGATCCTAAGTGGCTTCTCTTCGCTACCAAGATAGTTTTTCTCAGTTTCTATCCTGACTAGATAGTAGCTCTCGCCAGTTTTTTCATTTGTCTCGGTATCGGCACTGATCTGCGTTACTTTGCCTTTTAAACCGCCATAAATACTAAAATCATACGCTGTAAATTTAACCATCGTATCAAGTCCAGGTCTTAAGAACGCAACATCAGCTGGCTTAACCTTTACCTCGGCGATGAGCTTATCTTCTAGTGGGACGATCTCAGCTATGTTTTCACCAGGCTTGATAACACCTGAGACGGTATGCACCATCATCTTACTAACGATGCCATTTACAGGAGATCTCACATAAGTTCTTTCAACTCTATCACTTAGGCTGATTTGCGACTCGTTTATCCTTGCGATCTCAGCAGAGACTTCGTTTAGCTCTTTTTTTGCATTGTTTTTAAATGCCAGCTTTGCCTCTTCTATCTTATTTTTTGCCTCTTTTATGGTTGATTCGACCCTTGGTACAGCAAGCACAGATGCGTCAAGCTCGCCCTTTAGGTCATTTACACGTCTTTGAAGCTGGATATACTCAACCTCGCTAACAAGACCTTTTTTAAATATAGGCTCCATGATCGCTTTTTCTTTTAAAACAAGGTTGTAGCTATTTTGAGTTTGAGAAATTTTGTTTCTAAGCTCATTTAGCTCGCTTTGGCGCTGATGGATCTGCTCTGTTAGAATTCCTATTTGCTCATTTAAGTGATCGATGTTTGAGTTATGCAAGCTTATCTCGTATCTTACGGCCTTGCTATTATTCATATCTCTTGTTTCGTTATAGTCAAATTCTTTATCATTTGCTTCAGCATCAAGCCTCATAAATTTAGCCTGAAGCTCATCAAGTCTTAGCTTTGACTCGCCGTAGCTACTTGTAAAGTTTTTATTATCAAGTCTGATTAAAATTTGATCTTTTTTAACCTCATCGCCCTCTTTTACAAAAATTTGATCCACGATACCACCTTCAAGGTTTTGTATCGCTTGGTTTTTGCCTGATGGGATGATCTTGCCGCTACCTCTTGTTATCTCATCTATCTGCGCCCACGAAGCCCAGATAAGTAGCCAAAATACAGTTATACTAACTGCATAAAGTATCTTTTTTGAGGTTGATGGAGCTTTTGCCAAAACTGCTTCTGAGAGGCTTGACATAAATTTCAAGTCATAAGCATCGTAGTTTTTTGCTTGGATGTTTGACTTGATGCCATCTACGCTATTTAAAATTTGATCTCCAGCACTCTCTTGATCTTTTATGTCGCTTTTTTGGACTGGCTTTTCGTCTGGCTTTAAATTTTCATTTTGTTGATTTTTTATATCTTCTTGCATAATCACTTCCCACTAAGTCTAGCTAAAACTTCGTCTCTTGGACCATCTAGTAAAATTTTGCCGTTATCCATCACTATGAGCCTATCAACAAGATCGAGCATCGATGTTCTGTGAGTTACTAAAATCATAGTTTTATTTACAGTATTTACCTTTAAATTTGCTTTTAGCTTGCTCTCAACTGTATTGTCTAACGAATTTGTAGGCTCGTCAAGCAAGATAATAGGACTATCTAGCAAAAACGCCCTAGCCACAGCTATACTTTGACGCTGACCGCCACTGATGCCATCGCCTCTTTCAAATACTGGCATATCAAAACCAAGCGGGTGAGCATTGACATATTCATCTACGCCACTTACTTTAGCAGCTTTAATGATCTGCATATCATCGACATAAGGAGCTTTTTGAACGATATTTTCTCTAACTGTTCCTTTAAATAGCACAACATCTTGTGGCACGTAGCCGATATTTCTTCTAAGGTCAGCTGGGTCGATCTGGTTGATATCTATACCATCAATTAGCACTGAGCCTTCAGTCGGTGCATAAAGGCCTAGAATTATCTTTTGTAAGGTTGTCTTACCAGAGCCATTTCTACCGATGATGCCTACTTTCTCACCCGGCTGAATGACAAAATTTATCCTATCAAGTGAGCCCTTTGTAGTATCTGGATATGTAAAGCTAACGTTTTTAAACTCTATCTTGCCTTCAAAAGAATTTCTTCTAACAAATTTCTTGCCCTCAGGTCTTTCAACTGGCATCTGCATGATCTTGCTAAGGCTTTGATAAGCTGTCTTTGTCTGCTCGAAATTTGCAGCTAGCGAAGCTACTTGACCCATAGGAGCGATCGCACGAGAGCTAAGCATAACAGCAGCGATCAAACCACCCATTGTAAGGTGCGTATCTTGTATCATATAAACGCCAAGAACGATGATAGCGATAGTGTTTAACTGCACCAAAAATGAAGTCACAGTTGTAATTGAAGTAGTGATTATTTTTGATTTGATGCTTCTGTTTGCTATCTCGCCAGTCGCCTCTTCCCAGTTCCACTGCACGTGTCCGCTAGCACCAAGAGTTTTAATGGTCTCCAAGCTACTAAGACTCTCTATCAAAATTCCATTTTTCATAGCTGAAGCCTCAAATGTGCTCTTGATAGCGTTTTGAAGTGGATCTTTTATAAAAAATGTGTAGCACAAAATAGCTATCATGATGACGATAGGCACAAGCACAAGGTAGCTTCCTATAAAGTAGGTAACTATCAAAAAGATTAACGCAAATGGTAGATCAACAATGGCAGCAAGTGACGCAGATGAGAAGAAATTTCTAACTGTGTCAAATTCTTTTAAGTTACTAGCAAACGAACCAACTGACTTTGGCTTATTGCTAAATTTCATATCCATGACGCGCTCAAACAGGATAGAGCTCATAATGATATCGCTCTTCTTACCTGCGATCTCAAGAAAATATGAACGAACAAATTTTAAAAATAGATCGATACCATAAACGACGCTCACGCCAAGCGCTAGAACCCAAAGTGTCTCAACTGCATTATTTGGCACAACGCGGTCATAGACGTTCATCGTAAAGAGCGGGCTTGCAAGGACAAATAAGTTTATGATAAAGCTTGCTATCACGACGTCAAAGTAAATTTTCTTAGAGCGCTTTAAAGTGCCCCAAAACCAGTGGTCATTGCCAGCGTCGATAAGCTTTGTCGAGCTTGTATCTTCTGGGACAAATTCACGTTTTAGGTAGTAAGCATAGCCTAGATACTCATCTTTTAGCTTGCTTGTTTCTATCGTGCTAGTGCCAGTTGAAAGATCAGGCGTGATGATGTTTGCCATCTTTTTGTCTTCGCTGAAAGATTGCAAGATGCACGCTTTTTTGCCTCTAAGCATCAAGATACAAGGCAAAACTAAAGGTGAAATTTGATCAAGGTCTTTTCTGACAAGCGTTGATGCAAAGCCAGCACGTGAAGCTGCACGAGAAAATAAAGACTTCGAGCTCTTTAGTGAAAAAAGCTCGATCTCTTCGCCATCTTTTACAGGCAGACCGATAGTTAAAGCATCGGCACTATATGGGTTGTTATGAAGTTTGGTAAAGATCACCAAACATTGAAGCAGTTCGTCTTTTATCTTATCGCTATGCATCTATCATCCAATATTTTTGATTTCATCTATGTAAATTCCTTGCATATTTTTAATGCCAAGCTCAATTAGCTTACTCTTTTGCTCTTCGCTCTCAACACCGATCGCAATCAAAATGATATCTTTTGAGCTTAAAACAACATCTAGTGATTGTTTTGTGTTTGCTCCTGATTTATCACTTAAAAAGTCGATTAAGACGCTTGACTGGATCTTTACATAGTCTGGATTAAATTCTTTTAGCTTCTCAATGCCTTTTGCACTGAGTTCAAAGTGGTCAAATCCAAAACCAAAGCCGAGTTCTTTTAATTTTTTAGTAAGTCTAACTATACTTTCGATACTAATATCGTCTTTGTTTGGAATTTCTATATAGTTTTTAGATTTTGAAATTTGAGCGATCTTCTTAAGCGTAGCTTCAAGTTTTGAGAAATTTTCATCCGAGCTTAGTATCTCTTTACCCAAATTTATCGCCAAGCTTCCTTGAGGCAAGATATTTTCAGGCAAAATTCTAGCGATTCTATTTAGAATGTGAAGATCGAGCATCGCACCTAAATTTAGCTCATTTACCATTGGCATAAAGTATGATGCCATACGCCATTTACCCTCGCTATCAACTAGCCTTAGATAAAGTTCATACTGCTCAAAGCTTGAGTCAAAACCAACTACTTTTTGAGCTGCAAATTTAAATTTATCCTCTTTTATAGAGTCAAAGATAAGCTCTTTATATTTCTCTTTGCCGATGACTAGAGTGTTTTGATTTGCATTAAATTTTTTACAAGTAAAGCAGCCAGCCAGTCTTGCACTAGCCAAAGTAACGTCAGCTGATGTAAGTAGCGTCCTCATATCAGTGCTTGGCGAATACTCGACAATAGCTGCATTGACTGGGCATTCGCTATCGTTTATAGAGAAATTTGCATAGAGTTTTTTAAACTCAGCCATGATCTTATCGTCTAAAGCTGAGAAATTTGATGAGTTTTTACCGTAAGAAAGCAAAATAAAGTCGTTGTCATTTAGCCTTGCAACGATCGCATTTTGGTCATTTTCGGTTGATTTTTCTTGTAAAATTTGGGCTATTTTTATGATGACACTTTGCCATTTTTCAAAGCCAAGAACGCCTTTTAGCCCTGCTAGATCTTTAAAGCTAACAAGCGAAGCAACACCGCTTGAATACTCTTCACTTGCTAAATACTCACTAAATTTAGTTTGAAAAAATCTTCTATTATAAGTGCCGCTCATAGAGTCTTTATATAAAAGCTCTTGATACTTGCTAAGCGTAGCCGCCTCTCTTTCAAATATGTCTTGAACCTTGCTAACCATCGAGTTCATGGCGAGCACCATCTTTTTAAGGTCGGTTGTGAATGGAATTCTCTTTTGGATGATAAATTTATTATCAAGTATCGCTTCAGCTTGATCTTGAACCTTAACAAGTGGTCTAAATATTGCCTTAAGAGCGAAAAACGCCACAACAAGAGCGATGATGATCATTAAAGCTAGAAAGTTAAAAATATTTTTTGAGTTTGAGTAAAGCTCATTGTAGGCAAGTGCTGTGCTACCTTGAACATAGAGTGTGCCAAATTTAGCCCAGCCAGTCATGATCTCGCTAGTTGCAACAGGAGCTTCAAATTTAGCGATCTTATAAAACCACTCAGGGATATCTTTAACAATAGTTTGTTGAGAATTTTCTATGAGCACCTTACCATCTACGTCTTCAAGTTTAATGAGCTTGTATCTGCCGCTATCAAACATAGAATTTATCATCGTTTGTGCCAAAGACATATCCTCAGGATCAACAATCGGCTTTAAAGCAAGTCCAAGTGAGTTTGCTGTGTGCCTTGCGTTTTCACCGAGCTGATCGTTGATGTATCCATTTAGGCTCTTAAAATTTAAGTAGCCAACAGCCATAAAAATCACGATGCCAAAAGCTATCACAGCGATCATAATCTGTTTAAATAGCGTCATAAATCCTCTTTTCCTATCCTATCTATTAGTTCCATCCACTTAGGATTTTGTTTTTTATTTCCACCTGGTATTGCCTGACCAAGACCTTCTTGTTTTGCCAAGTATAGCGAATCACCGTTGAAACTATAAACTGGCACAAGGTCTGTTCTTTGAGTTGCGATTTTTATTTTACCATTTATGTTGTCTAAAATTAATGGAATAGACTTTGGTGTATCATAATATGCCAAAACCATATGTGCTTGGTTATATCTTAAGGCTTTAACGTATGTGAAGTATAATTTTTGAGTTGGAATTCCAAGTTGCTTTAGGGTGAAATACTTTGCGATAACGTAGTCTTCACAGTCACCCGCGCCTTTTCCTACAAATTCCATTCTGGTAGCCCAGTAATCTTTTTTATGCCAAAGTTGCATATCATCAACCCACCTAAAAGAGTTAAAAAAATCATTTACTTTTATTAATTTCTCTTGTTCGGTTGCATCTTGCAATGAAGTCATTAAAGAATTTAATGCCGATGCCCTTCTTCTTGCATCTTCTCCATAAATTTTAGCCACTTTTGCTATCGTTGTTTGTTTTACAAAATCCCCAACAGCATTTATTGCTAATAACGAAAAAAGGACGCTTAAAGTAAGCGTCCAGAATTTTGCTTTGACCCTCATGGTCATCACTTTTAAATTTTTATCTTAAGTCGTTTTGAATACTGCAAGCGCCTTGAATATATCTCTTAGCAAAGCCTGGCTCAAAACTATCTGAAACCATACCCATGTTATCTAGCAATCTATATTTTGCATAAGATAGTGCAGTCTCAGTTGTAGCGATCTCTTTTAAAGCTGTGTTGTACTCGTTTTCTGCATCAAGTAGGTTGATAAGGTCGCGGCGACCGATTCTAAACTCATCTTGGTAAGCATCAAGTGTAGCTTTTGCATATTCAACGTGTTGATTTAGATATCCCATTTTTTCTTGGTTAAGAACATAGTTTTGCCATGAGAATTCTAAAGACTCTTTAAGCTCTCTTACAAGGTTGTCCATAGTTTGTTGCTCTTGTTGAACAGCAAGTTGGCTCTTCTCTTTATCTAGCTTATCGTTACCTTTGTTGTAAAGGTTGTAGTTTAGTCTTAAAAGGGCATCAAATGTTTGTTCTTCATAATCATCATATAAAACATTTGAGTGATCATAAGCACCTGACACAACAAGATCTAGTTTTGGTAAGAATGGTGCATTTTTCTCTTTTACAACAGACTCTGCCATAGCGATGTTTGATCTTTGAACTAGAAGTGTTGGGTTGCAAAGAACAGCTTTATCATAGACAGCCTCTTTAGTGCTTGGTAATGGCAGATTAAATTCAGGCATTACTAGGTTTTTAGCTGCAACTTTTCTTCCATATAGTTTTTCGAATGTAGAAAGTGCGTCTTCATAGTTATTTTTTGCAGCTATATAGTTTGATTGAGCCAAAGTATAGCGTGATCCAGCTTGTCTCTCTTCAGAAGCTACGCCGTAACCTGATCTTGCTCTATCTTTGATCTGGCTATAAATTTCTTCATGGCTTTTTACGTTTTCTTCTTCAATATCAAGAATTCTCTTTGTTTGAAGAACTTGTAGGTAAGCATTTGCAGCGCTTAGTGTTAGTCTATCTGCAGCTTGAGCCACTGTGTAAGCAGCTGAGTCAAGTCTTGCACTTTGAGAGTTGATTCTATTTTTATCAGCACCACCATTATAAAGGTTTTCAACTAAAGTTAAAGATGCGCCAGATACTCTGCCATCGCCTCTTCTTGTTGTAAGACCATCATCAAGACGTTTTCTCTCATATCCTACTCTAGCAGCTGCATCAAGTGTTGGATAGTAGGCATTTTTAGCTATTTTTAGATCTTTACCAACTTGTAAGTAGTTAAATTCTGTAGCTTTTAAGCTTGGGTTTTCATTTAAAATAGTTTTTACAACTTGATCCAAAGTCAATACACTATCATCAGCTTGTGCTGTAGCTGCTGCTTTAGGCTCTGCTGATATAGTTTGCTCTATATTAGATTTTTTAGCTGACTGAGCATTTGTTACAGGTGACTTAGCTCTCATTAAAGCATCTTTATAACCTGACTCATTTTGAACTTTAGCTAACAACTCATTAGCTTCATTTTCAGAAACTGGAGTTGTATCAACATATAAAAACTTTCTTCCACCAACTTCATAAACGCCAGTAGTTAGTCTGCTATCTGATATTTTGCTGTTTACTTTGCTAACAGCACTATCGATTCTAGCAGCGCTATCATCTTGAGCGAATGAAGCTAGAAAAATCCTGTAAGGGACATCTTGAGCAGACAGCAACGTTGCTGCGGCCAAAGCACTAATTGCTAACATCTTTTTCATAACTAGATCCTTTTACCTTTTTATTGTCAAGCTTTGGCTCGACTTTTAGTGCGAATTATACACCAAGAAATATTAAACGTATTTTAAATACCTTATGACAAAAAAATAATTTTTATATCGTCTTAGAAAATCGCCTTAAATTTTCAGGAATTTTCTTAAGATACTCATCAAAACACATTGCAATATTTCGTATTATCAGCGTTCCTGTCTCATTTACGCTGATCTTATCTGTCGTAACATCGACAAATTCACTTAAATTCTTTAGCTCTTCAAGCTCATTTTTGAAATGTTCAAAGAAATTTATATGAAATTCATCCTCGACTGCCTTGATATTAAGCCCAAAATTACTCATCAAACTCATGATCACACTTTTTCTAAGCAAGTCTTCATCGCTTAGATAAATTCCCTTTGCGTATGGCAACTTTCCACTATCGATCGCTTTTTCATACTCATCCATATCTTTATGATTTTGCGCATAGTGTCTTTTGCACTCACCGATACTTGTAATGCCTATACCGATAAGATCAGCGCCACCCTTTGTCGTATAGCCTTGAAAATTTCTATGCAAAGTGCCATTTGCCAAAGCGCCAAAAAGCTCATCATTTGGCTTTGCAAAGTGATCCATTCCTATCATTTTGTAGCCATTTTTAGTTAAAAACTCAGCTGTAAATTTTAAAATTTCAAGCTTCACTTCTGGATTTGGCAGGGTCGTCTCATCAAATTTACGCATCGACTTTTTTATCCACGGCACGTGAGCGTAGTTAAATACTGCAAGCCTATCTGGATCAAGTGTAAGAGCAAGCTCGAGCGTCTTTTTAAAGCTCTCCAGACTTTGGTACGGTAGGCCGTAGATCAAGTCCATATTTATTGATTTTATGCCCTTTTGCCTAGCCATTTTTACGGCATTTTGAGTGATCTCATATGGCTGAATTCTATGAATTTCTTTTTGCACCTTCTCATCGAAGTCTTGTACGCCGTAGCTTATGCGGTTAAAGCCGTGAGATATGAGCACATCAAGCTGCTCATTTGTCAAAAATCTAGGGTCTATCTCGCAGCTTATCTCGGCCTCTTTTGAGAAATTTTTAAATTTAGCCTTGATAAGTTTGATGATCTCATCAAGCTGGGCGGCGTTATAAAATGTCGGGGTGCCGCCACCAAAGTGCATCTGCAAGACCTCAGTGCTTGTGTCTAGGTGGCGAGCTAAAATTTCAAGCTCTTTTTCTATATATCTTATATATCTCTCTTTGCGGTCTTCTTTGCTCGTGTAGATAACGTTACAGCCACAAAAATAGCAAGCGCTCCTGCAAAATGGCAAGTGTAAATAAAGCGAAAGCGGCCTTTTTTTATCGCGGTTTTCAAGCTCTTTTACGTAAGCCTCATAGCTAAATTTATCGCTAAACTCCGGTGCTGTCGGATAGCTCGTATATCTTGGCCCTGGCCTTGAATACTTCACATACGCGCTAAAATCAATCATCTGCCCTGCTCCTTGCCATTTGGATCATCTCTTTTATATCTACAAATAAATTTGGATGCTCTTTTTTGATATTTTTTACCAGCTTATCAAGGTCGATGTTAAACTGCCTGCTCTTTTTATCGTGAGCGATCTTTTTGATCTCATCCATCGCAACCACCCAAACATCGCTAAAATCAACCGGTATATTTTGCCAGATCGTCTTTTCAAGCCTTAGGTCAAAATTCTCTTTTTGCGACTCTTTTAATGCCTCTATCAAAGCTGAGAGCGATTGTACAGAAATGACCGTGTGTAAATTTTGATTTTCATCAATGCCAAACCACGGCTCTTTCGAGTCCCAAGAGCCACTTTTTAAATTTAAAATGTGCTCGTTTGGATTTTTCGTTGAAACTATCTCAAAGACCGTTTTTTCAGGCTCGCTTAGCCCAAGGTTATTACCGATCTCATCTATCTCATCATATATATTTTTCTCTTCACTCATCTTCTTCTCTCATCTAACCAGACCATCACGCCCTTTTGGGCATGAAGTCTATTTTCCGCCTCGCTAAAAATTTCATCCGCGTGCCTTTCAAAGACCGCCTCGCTCACCTCGTAGCCTCTGTAAGCTGGCAAGCAGTGCAAAAATATCGCATCTTTTTTAGCCAAACTCATCAAATTTTCATCCACGCAGTATCCAGCAAAGTCTTTTAGCCTCTTTTCTTTCTCGGCCTCTTGACCCATCGATACCCAAGTGTCCGTAGTCACTACATCGGCACCATTTACCGCTTCTTTTATATCATTTGTGATAAAAATTTTCGCACCTGAAATTTTTGCGTTTTCATTAGCCATTTTTAAAATTTCAGCGTCCGCCTCATACCCTTTTGGCGTGGCGACCCTTAGCTCAAGGCCAAGCTTGCTAGCTAGCATGAGCCACGAATGAGTCATGTTGTTGCCGTCCCCTACGTACGCGACCTTCTCGCCTGCGCTAAATTCAAGCATAGTTAGATAGTCTGCCATGAGCTGCACTGGGTGAAATTTATCGCTTAGGCCGTTTATCACTGGCACGCTTGAAAATTTAGCAAATTCTTCTAGTGTCTCGTGCCTATCGACCCTTAGCATAGCCATATCGCACATCCTGCTTATAACTCTAGCGGTGTCACGTATAGGCTCGCCGCGGCCTATTTGTATGTCATTTTTGCTTAAAAATAGCGCATATCCACCAAGCTCATGCATGCCTACATCAAAGCTCACTCTAGTTCTGGTTGAACTTTTTTCAAATATCATCGCAAGCTTTTGATCTTTAAGATATGGCTTAAATTCTCTAGCCTTCGCCTCTTTTTTGATCTTGCGGGCTAAATTTATCATCTGCTCGATTTCATCTTTGCTAAAGTCATTTAGCGTCAAAAAGTGCCTCATCTTAGCCCCTTAAAATTTTAGCCGCTTCTTTTGCGTGATAGGTGATGATCAAATTTGCCCCTGCTCTTTTAAAGCCGATTAATGTCTCCATCATAACGCGCTCGTAGTCGATAATGCCAGCTTTTGCGCCAGCTTTTAGCAGTGCGTACTCGCCACTTACGTTATAGACGCAAAGTGGTAGAAGTGTCAAATTTCTAAGCTCTCTAACGATGTCAAGATAAGCAAGCGCTGGCTTTACCATCAAGATATCAGCACCTTGCGCCTCGTCCTGCAAGCTCTCATTTATAGCTTCAAGACGATTTGCGCTGTCCATTTGGTAGCTCTTTCTATCGCCAAAGCTTGGAGCGCTTTGCGCCACGTCACGAAATGGTCCGTAGTAAGCTGAGGCAAATTTAGTCGAGTACGCCATCACTGGTAAATTTTCAAAGCCATTGTTATCAAGTGTCTCTCTTAGCGTTGCAATGATGCCATCCATCATGCCGCTTGGTGCGATCATGTCGGCGCCATTTTGAGCGTGTATCAAAGCTTGTTTAGCTGAAATTTCAAGCGTTGCGTCGTTGTCGATGGTGTTATGCACGTGGTCGATTATGCCGCAGTGGCCGTGGTCTGTGTATTCGCAAAAGCAAAGATCGGTGACGACTACTAAATTTGGAAATTTATCCTTTATGGCACGAAGCGCAGTTGCGATGATGCCATCATTGCTTAGTGCGTCGCTGCCAACGCTATCTTTTAGGCTTGGTATGCCAAATAAAATGATCGATTTTATGCCTAAATTTACTATCTCTTCACACTCTTTTAAAATTTCATCGATACTCATTTGATAGACGCCTGGCATCGAAGCGATCTCGTTTTTAACGCCTTTGCCCTCGACCACAAAGAGCGGATAGATAAAGTCATTTACGCTAAGGCTAGTCTCTCTTACCATCTCTCTTAAAGCTGGATTTATTCTTAATCTTCTAAAACGTTTAAACATATTTTTGCCTTTTCTTTGTTAAAATGCGTGATTTTTAGCTAGTTTAGCACAGTTGGAGTAAATTTAAAATGAAAATAGAAATTTCAAACGCCGCAAATCTACCCTCAAGATTTGGCACTTATAAGGTTCAAGCCTTCAAAGAGGGGGCAAAAGAGCACCTTGTGATCTACAAAGAGCCTCTAAGCGAAGTAGTAAATCTTAGAATTCACTCCGAATGCCTAACTGGCGATGCGATCGGGAGCCTAAAGTGCGACTGCCGCGACCAGCTAGAAGCTAGCCTAAAATATATCGAAGAAAATGGCGGTATGGTCATCTACCTGCGTCAAGAGGGCAGAAATATCGGGCTTTTAAACAAGATAAATGCCTACAACCTCCAAGACAAGGGCTTTGACACGATAGAAGCCAATCACCAGCTAGGTTTTAAGGCTGATGAGAGGACATATGAAGTGGTTGATTTTATCCTAAATCACTACGGCATAAAAGAGGTAAATTTACTCACAAACAACCCTTTAAAACTTCACGGACTAAGCTCAGTAAAGATCGTAAAGCGCGTGCCTATCGTCATCAAACCAAATAAATTTAACGAAGGCTACTTAAAGGTCAAAAAAGAGCAAATGGGGCACATCTTGTGATGAAAAATGAGCTTTGCTTGCCGGCTGAATTTGACGAAAAAGTAAAGGCTTACGCTCAAATTTTTGCTAAATTTAACAAGGTTCATAGCTTAAGCAACTATAAAGATATAAGCGAGCAGGTGCTTGATAGCATTAGGCCGCTTGAAGTTTTTGACCTAAGTGCCAAAACTGCGATCGATGTGGGCAGTGGAGCTGGCTTTCCAGCGATATTTTTAGCCCTTGCGATGCCGCGCACTAAGTGGCACCTTTTTGAGCCGATAGCAAAAAAGTCGTCATTTCTAAGCTACGCTAAGATCGAGCTTGGCTTGCAAAATTTAGAAGTTCATAGCCAAAAGATCGAGCTTGCAGATAAATTTACGGCTGATCTCATCACCTCAAGGGCGCTTAGCAAGACAAAAGAGCTTATAAAAATTTGCGAGGGATTTTATGGTGAAAACACCAAATTTCTCATCTACAAGGGCTCTAGCGTCATGGATGAAATTTCAGGCATCAACGCGCAAATTTATAATGAAAAAAACAGAAACTACATATTTTTTAATCTCAAAAACCAAGAGGAGACACGTTGAAATACTTGCTTTTTGTAGCGATTTTGGTTGCGATTTACATCATATTTTTTAAAAATAGAAAAAAAAGCGACAAGATAAGCACCAGTAACTTCGAGGAGTGCAGCAAATGCGGTGTCTTTAGCGACATCGACCAAATGGTGCTAAGGGACGGAAAATACATCTGTAAAGAGTGCATAAAGGGTAAAAGATGAAAATTTTGGGTGATGAACTGATCAAATTTGAACCGCTATTTCTTTGCAAAAGCGAAGATGAAATTTTAAGCGGCAGGCAAAATCTCTTTAAATTTGATAGAAATTTGATAAAAAGGGCGTTAGAGACTGGAGCAAGCTTTAGCATCATCGCAAATGATATAAACGAAGCTATCATCGCAAACGCCGCTGGAGCAAAATTTATTATTGCCGATATTACGCTAGCAAAAGATCTGGCAAAAGTTGCGCAAAACTACCTATTTGACGCACTTATCGCTGTTTTGATAGAAAGTGAAGCAAGCCTTTGCGAGCTTGCGAAATTTGAGATCGACGCAGCGATCCTGCCAAATGCTATAAAAGAATAAGGACAAAAATGGAAATTTTCAAAACCGCTTTTTTAATGGTTGCTTTAATGCTAGTTTTTATCGCTGTTGGCGGCTATGTGGGCGGCGAGCAAGGCATGATGATCGCCTTTTTGATGGCAGCTGGCATGAACCTATTTTCTTACTTTTTTAGCGACAAGCTCGTGCTAAAAAGATATAACGCCATCCCAGTTGATGAGAGCAACGCCCACGGCCTTTATGAGATCGTCTCACGCCTCACACAAAAGGCGAATTTGCCGATGCCAAAAATTTACATCATCCCAGAAGAGGTGCCAAATGCCTTTGCCACAGGCCGCAACCCAAGCCACGCAGCCGTCGCAGTGACAGAGGGTCTTTTAAAAATTTTAAATGAAAACGAGATCGAGGGCGTGCTAGCTCACGAGCTAAGCCACGTAAGGCACTACGACATCCTAACTGGCTCAGTCGCTGCCATACTAGCTGGAGCTATCGCGATGGTCGCAAATTTTGCCAAGATAGGCACCGTGGCAGGGCAAAATCAAAACTCACAGAGAAACGCCAACCCAGTAATTATGCTAATCATCGCCGTTGTGATGCCACTAGCTGCTACGATCATCCAAATGGCGATCTCAAGGGAGCGCGAGTATAAGGCGGACAAAGGCGCAGCCTATCTAACTGGACACCCAGAGTGGCTAGCTAGCGCGCTAAGAAAGCTTGAAAACTACTCAAATTCTTACGTTATGCAAAACGCAAGCGAGCAAAGCGCACATATGTTTATCGTAAATCCATTTGGCTCACTAACTAGCAAGCTTGGTGTGCTTTTTAGAACGCATCCTAGCACTAGTGACAGAATTGCTGAGCTTCAAAGACTAGAGCAAGAGATAAAAAGAGGTATGTAGATTTAGTCCTTAGCAAATTTGGGCTCTGATTTTAGTGGAGAGCTTTGCGAAACCTAAAATCAGTAGTCAATTCTTGCGAGTGAGCGGAATTTTAA
>NZ_POYR01000032.1:0-5287 GCF_002912425.1 Campylobacter concisus | reverse complement strand
ATCTCTATCGACCCAGTCATCACTATCTACAAATAGGATATACTTGCCGGTTGAAGCATCCAATCCATACTTTCTAGTAAGGCTTGAACCACTATTTTTTATATTATTGATAATTTTTATGTCATCTTTTCTATTTGGATATTTTTCAATGATATCTTTCAAAATTTTCATAGACTTATCTGGAGAACAGTCATTTACAAAAACATACTCTACATTGTCATAATCTTGTTCAAAAAGCGTAACTGCACACTTTTCTATATATTTTTCCACATTATAAATGGGTACTATTATGGATACATTGTAGTCTTTCATTTGCTTATCTCTGTATCTTTCCAAAATTTTTAATAAGTCTTAAAACAAACAGGACAGTTTGTAAAAGTTTGTTTTCGCCCATCACCACTTGAACCCTATAAAATTCACAAAGAGTTCCTAATATATCAATACTGCTGACTCCATCATTTGAAAATTTACCAACAACACTTTTTAGGGTTTTTATCTTTGCCCCATAATTTGCAGCAGTCAATACAAATAGCTGATCTGCTACTATTGGAAATTTTCTTGAATAATAGCCGAGTTTTTTATGAATTATTGTGCGGTATATTGAGCCTACAGCGTGTCCGGAGACATAGTGAGCCTGTCCTTTCAGCCATCTTGGCCCACTATTTGGCTTGATTTTGCCATTATTAGTATCGATATAAGCTGTTATTATGTCTACACCATCTTCTATAGCTTCTTTATAATTTTGAATAGCATTTGGATAAAGTTCATCATCAGCACCAATAACAAGGTAGAATTCTCCGTTACAAGCCTTTATACCTCTATTTAAAGCGTCATAAATCCCAAAGTCCTCTCCAGAAATAACTTTTATATTTATTCCTTCGGTGCTTTTTAAAATTTCTAAAGTATTATCACTAGATGCTCCATCAGAAATGATCCACTCAAAATCTTTATCGGTTTGCTCTTGCAGGCTTTTTATTACTCTAGGTAGGAATTTTTCTGCATTGTAGGTTGCGGTAATTACGCTAAGTCTTGTGGGTCTTTCTTCATAATTTCTATAATAAACTTCTTGTTTCATTATTTTATTTTTTCCTATAAATGTGTTTTTATTCGCTTATACAAGCACTATGTATATATAAAATTCATCAATAAATTATAAATATAAAAACAGTATCTATAGCCAACACTTTCTTTTTATAGCATAACTATCAAAAATATTTACCAATATCTTTTCAACGGAGTTTTTCTGCAAAAAGTCAAGTCTTTTAAATCCTTTTTCTATCATCTCAATCCTTTTTGACGTATCACTCATCATAATTAGCTTATTTGCCAAGTCTTCCGGATTATTTAAATCACATAAAACTGCCGCATCACCAACTTGTTCTCTTAGTCCATCTAAGTCCGAATAAAAAACTGGAGTCCCAATAGAAAAAGCTTCAAGTGGCGGGATATTTGTTGGACCAAAATAGCTTGGCATCACCAAAGCAAAAGACTGCTTATATAAGTGATATATTTCTTCATTTGGCGCAAATCCGATGTATTTAACTAATTCTTCGATTCCAATATTTTTTGCATAATTTAAAACATATTGAAGATTGCCTTTGTCTGAGCCACTAAATATCACTGATATTTTAATATCTTGTTTTTTTAAGATAGCCAATGCATCTAAAATATAGACATGATTTTTATGTGACCAGAATTGTGCTGGATAATATATATAATCTCCATCAATTTTATATTTATTTTTTATGTCAATATAAATATTTGATTTTACATTTATAGAAGGCACAAATGATGCACTAAAAACTCTTTCTTTATCTAGTCCATATCTTCGTATTGCATTGCTTTTTCCTAATTCAGAATCCGTTAAAACAGCGATAGCTTTTTTAGGTGCATTATTGTAAAGGATTTCTCTGCTTTCGAACTCTCTCCAGTGGTTTACTTCAGGGAACTCGGGAGTGTCTCTATGTGATAGATCCCATATGGTAAATATATAATTATGGGTTACTAAATCTAGTGCTAGAGCCGATGGTGATAAAAAATATACCAAATCTATCTTTTCACCATCTAGTCTCTTTTCAAAAAATGTTTTTAACTTCAAATGTCTATTAAATTTTGAAAAAATATTCGATCTGAAAATCTGTCTACAAATCTTTTGGAGTAAATTAATTTTTAAAAAAAATGCTTTTATTCCATGTTTTTCTAAAAGAGTTTTATTTTGCAAAGAAAAAACAACAGCAATAAAATTATATCTTTCCTCTTTTATTAAAGACAATATAGTAGAAAGCTGCGTCTGAAAACCACCTCCTACGTTAAGCTCTCCTTCAAATACAACTGCTACATTTAGTTTTTTGTTGTCTACCATTTATACCAAACGTCCTTTCCCGTGTTTTAAAAGCCTACAATCTAACGATGATACATCATAAAAACAAAGTTTTATCATTCATTACAACAAATTACAGTGCTCTTAAGTTTTACTATTTTAAAACCTCGTGCATAATTTTCGAAACCTCTTTTATTTGTTCTTCCGTAATTGCCAGACCACTTGGGATATAAAAACCCCTTTCATAAAGCTTTTTGGCATTTGGATAATCTTCATTTTTAAAAAGTCCCATATTTTTAAAAACTGGTTGTTCATGCATAGGATAGAAAAAGGGTCTTGTACCAACTCCTCTCAACGCAAGTTCCTGCATAACATCTTTTGCTGTTTTTTGGCAAACATCTTTAAGTGTAATAGCAAATACCCAATAAATATTTTCTGCAAACGGCTTATTTTTTATAGGTAAATTTATGGTATCTATATCGCTAAGTAGCTCTTGATACATGCTGCCTATCCACCTTTTTTTGATTATATGTTCCTTTATCCTTTCTAATTGTGCGACTCCGAGTGCCGCCTGAATATTTGTCATTCTAAGATTGCTCCCAAGTCTTTCATGGATGAATCTTTTTTTGCCATCTGGTGAAAAACAAAGATTTCTTAAGCTTTTGCATTTTTCATACAAATTTTCATCATCGGTTAGCACCATGCCACCCTCACCAGTTGTAACATGTTTATTTGGATAGAAACTAAATATACTTATATCACCAAAAGATCCACACATTTTATTGTTATATGTCTGTCCGTGCATCTCAGCTGCATCTTCTATAATCCTAAGATTGTATTTTTTTGCTAAATTTAAAATTGGATCAATATCCACAGGTAGCCCATATATATGAACAACCATTATGGCTTTAGTATTTGGTGTAATTTTTGCCTCAATATCTTCCACTTTCATATTAAAGCTATCATACTCGCTATCTACTAATACTGGCTTTGCCCCAACCTTCACAACTGCTTGAGCACAAGATATTATCGTAAAACTAGGCATTATAACTTCATCATTTTCACAAAAGCCAAGTGCTTCTATAGCCATCTCAAGAGCAGCGGTTCCATTTGTTACAGCAACAGCATATTTTCTACCTATATAGCTAGACATATCTTCTTCAAATTTCTTTATAAATGGACCCTCGCTGCTTATCCATCCAGTATCTATGCACTCATTTAGGTATTTTTTTTCATTGCCATTGAGCAATGGCTCATTTACAGGTATAAAATCCATCACTTAATCTCCAATCTTTCTTTTTCTACTGGTTCAAACCTTATTTTATCCATTTCTCCTGCATAAGGACCTTGTTTTACTTCAATAATTTCACTTTCTTCTATCATCTCAAACCCATGCCCGCCAAAAGCTAAAAGCACTACGTCTCCTTTGTTAAGTATAGTGCTTTGCAAATAATTTTTATTGTCATCATAAAAATCAACTCTTACTTTACCACTTTTAATATATAAAACCTCTTGAGTATACTGAACTTCTCTAGATACTGCATTATGAACATGTGGGGGGATTACATAATTTTTAGGTCTTTTCATATATGCGAGCTGCTGAGAAAAATCATCTGGAGTAAAAAATTCTATTCCATCTTTTTCATAGTTTGCTCTTATTATCACTGATAACAATTTTTCATTGTGGATTATATTTTGTATCATTTATTCTCCTATTTATAAAATTTTAATATGCTAATTTATTTATGAAAATATAATTTTAGCTCTCTGAATAATCATATCGGTAAATATAAAAACTATTTTATTATTTTCCTTATAAGTGATTTTATTTTTTGTAATTTAGTAGGAGCAAATTTTTTTCTTATTATTTTTACAATATTATCATCTATGCTTACGTTGGATACCTCTGGCAAAAATGCATCCTCCAAAACAGTATCATAGGTATGTAATACTCCACAATGAACACCAGAATTATCAAATCCAATATTTTTAACTAAACTCTTTACAGGATAAACTGTTACCTTATTATTTAGCGCGCTTGTTAAAGCAGTCCTTATTGCCCATGAATTTATTTTTCCTTGAAGTTGAAGTAAAAGCATATTATATAGATCTTCTCCCCCAACATTAAACTGCTTTTGTAGATTCTTATCATGAAATATCTTATCATTTTCGGTTATATCAAAATTTATTAGATTCCATCTATCGCTCCACATTCCCCAGCCCCAAGAGCTAAATCTATTAAATAGCAATATATTTTTTTTATAAGAATATGGAATTTCACACGGATACATATAACCGCTAATCGACATAATACTTTTATTATCTGAGTAAAAATCAAGGGCATTGTTCATAAATTGTAAAAAATTAGGACTAGTAACTATATCGTCTTCAAGAACTATTACTTTACCATATTTATTTATAACTTTACCAACACCATCTATTATGCTATTAGCCAAACCGAAATTTTTTTCTCTTTCTATTATTCTTATACTTTTAAATCCATCTATATTTTTTATATACTCTCTTACGTTATTTACTTCCAATTCTGAGTTTTTACTTTTCGCTGCATCTGAGTATATAAAAAGTTCACTATCTTTTGCTAATGTATTATTCTGTAAAGCTTCCACTGTTAACCTTGTATGCTCTGGACGATTATAAACAAACAGTATTATCGGTGATAAGCCGCACGAGATATCCTCATTTTTTTGTAACACTTTGCCAAGTCCTTCCTATCATAAAATATATTTTACATATTTAAAAGCAAAATATTATTTTTTACTGTTTAAATATACTTTTTTAAAACCTTAATAAACTATTAACACAGTCTCGCTTTTAAATACCTTATAAATACTATAGTCAGTATCAAGCTAATTATAGAATTTATTGTACTAGCAATGGCGGCACCATATGCTTGGTATTTATTGACAAAAATATATATTATTAAAATTGAGGTAAATAATGATATCA
>NZ_POYR01000031.1:0-3528 GCF_002912425.1 Campylobacter concisus | reverse complement strand
GAATAGGGCGTTTTATAGAGATATTGTAAAAAATATCTTCTCCATTTTCATATTTAAAATCAAAAATTTCATCATTATCATTTAAATAGAGTTCAATATAGTCTTTTTGATAAAATACATCATCTAAGGTGTTAAATTTTTGCAATTTCAATAACCCATTCCTTCAATGCTTTTCCATTTTCAAAATAATAGTCTTGCCTTTCTATTTTTTCTATTTTATTATTGTCTAGCTTATAAAGATTTGTTATGTCTTCTTTAGTAGTATATCTATTTACACCTTCATTTGCCATAGGTCCTTCAACTGGTCTTACCAAATGATACCCGCACTCTTCACAATCCATCCCCCAAGTACCATCAGCAAATGCCATAGATATAAATTTACCACCACTTTTTAATTTTTTAAATATTTTCTTTATTATCTCTTTAGTGCGCTCAAAATCATTATAAATCAAGCTTTCTATGTCAATGACAGCATCTATGGTTCCATCTTCAATACTATCAAGAGTATTGAAATAATCACCTACTTCACTAAAAATAACACTTTTATCCAAGCCATCATATTTAAATCTTTTTAGCATTATATCAACTGCTGTTTGACTACCATCTAGGGCTATAACATTAAAGCCCTCTTTAGCACAATACCAAAGATTAGCTCCGGTGCCAGAACCCACCTCTAATATTTTTATATCTTTTCTATTCGGAACTTTGTAAAAATTTCTAGCTACAAACCTTACAACTGGCAACGCAGGGTATTTTCCCCACTCTCTTTCCTGAAATATATTTTCCCAAATTTCTAAATTTTCTTTCATTATCTTCCTTTGCGCAAAATTTATTACTATATATCTTTAGTCTATATTAAGATATTATTTTTTATACAAATTATCAATTTTAAAACCTATAGCACGGCTAAACTCTTGCGCTACTTGGGATATTTACTATCCTGTCGCTTAGAAATTTAGCATTTTTTAGCTCGTCTCTTTGGCAGTCTTTAAACATATCAAGCTCGTTCATAAGCTGCCAGATAGGACGCGTAAAAACGCCATTTTCATTGCTAAATTTCAAAAACTCATCTCTCTTTTCACGGCTTTCAGAGAGCACCACATTTAGCCAAAAATTTGACCTAGCTTCCGCTGGCTCATCTATAAATTTCACATCATCAAATTTAGAAAAATACTCTTTATAGATCATCGCAAGCTCGCGTTTGCTCTTTAAAAATAGCTCCAAATTTTCAAGCTGCGCCACAAGAAGGGCCGCATTTAAATTTGGCAAGCGGTAGTTGTAGCCGATCTCGCTATGACGATACTCAAAAGGATGTGGCACCTTGGCCGTTGTGGTGATAAATTTGGCGTGCTTTGCTATCTCCTCGTCGTTTGTGATGATAGCTCCGCCTCCTCCGCTTGTGACGATCTTATTGCCATTAAAGCTCATCGCTGCAAGCTTGCCAAAATTCCCCGTATGAGTGCCTTTATAGTAGCTACCAAGGCTCTCGGCGCAGTCTTCTACTAAAGCGATGTTCCAACGCTTGCAGATTTCAGCTATCTCATCTATCTTGCAAGGCAGTCCAAAAGTGTGCATAGGTACGCAAGCACGCACTATCCTGCCGCTAGTTTTATTGACACATTTGCCGCCTTTTAGCTCGCAGTTTTTCTCCAAAAACGCACTAAGTGACGCTGGCGACATACCGAGTGTGTCAAGATCAACATCCACGAAAACCGGCTTTGCAAAAAGGTAGCTAATGGCGTTGCAAGTGGCTATAAAAGTAACTGGCTGGGTGATCACTTCGTTATTTTGCTCTACGCCAGCTAGTTTTAGGCAGATATGAAGCGCAGAGGTGCCATTTGTCGTGGCGACTGCAAATTTAGCACCGACCATTTGAGCTAGCTTACTCTCAAACTCATCGACAAATTTGCCGACACTTGAGACAAAGCTAGAGTCGATGCACTCAAGTAGATATTTTTTCTCGTTGCCTATAAATTTAGGCTCGTGAAGTGGGACTTTGTCCTTGCCAAAGGTGCTTTTTATAAATTTCAAAACCTCGTCAAAATCACATTTTTTCATCGAGATATTTTCCTGTTTCTTTATGCATGAAATTTGGTATGAGCTCGAAGACCTCGCGCAAAACGTCCTCTTTGCTCCATGTCAAGCTTGATTTTAAATTTAAGATATTGTTTTTGAAAATTTCTAGCTTTTCGCCATCAAAATTTGCATCATTTTTAACTATGCCAATATTTTGAAGTCTTTGCATGTCAAGCTTCTCGCCATCAACGAAAAACTCCTCATAATCCTTCTCTCCAGTCGTGTCGCTAGGCGCAAAAAGACAAGGGTAAAAGCCATCTTTTGGAAGCACTTTGGCAAGCTTTCTGGCCTCCTCCTCATTTTCACATAAAAATGGCTCATAGCCTAAATTCGCCAAGTACCGTTTGGCTATTTCACTAAATGTTATGAGGTCTAAATTTTCATCTAATTTTGGGAAAAATATATCTCTATTTTCGCCAAAAATAGTGCTTAAAAGGCAGAGCTCGCCGCTCTCTTTTGGCGTTAAAAAGTAGCGTCTGACGTCGTTTGGAGCGACTATGGGCTGAGCCTTTTCTATGCGTTTTTGAAAGCCAAAAAGAAGCGAGCCGTCGCTAAATGCCACGTTTGCAAACCTAGCCATAGAAACATCTATCTCTAAAGAGTGCCTAAACGCAAACATCTCCATGATGCGCTTGCTAGCTCCCATTAAATTTACAGGATTTGCGGCCTTGTCGGTGCTAACGCAGAAGTATTTTTTTGACTTCATATCCGAAGCTTGAGCCAGCGTTTTATCGGTATTAAAGATATTTGTTTCAAGCATCCTCATGAGTGTAAATGGGTCTTTTTCACTTCTAACGTGCTTTAGCGCTGATAAATTTAAGACGTAGTCAAATCCACCACTTTGCGCCAAAAGTGCGTCAAATTCGGGGCTTGCAACATCTATGGCAAAAGTTTTAAAGTCACCACTTATATATCCAAACTCGCTTCTTATATCGCGCACTAGTTCAACAAGGTTGTTTTCAGAGATATCAACGACGTAGAGTTTTTTGGGATCTCTTATAAAGATCTCTTTTGTCACGGCAGAGCCTATAGATCCTGCCCCACCGATAACTAAAAAGCTTGAGCTTGAAACTATCTCTTTTAGTTCTTTATCAAGCGCATTTATGTCATCTTCAAAGAGATTTTTCGTGCGTCCTATTAAGCTTAAGATATCCATTTTTAGTCTTCTTTTGGAAATATTCCACGTTTTTTAAGCTCTTTTATAAGAGGTTTAGAGGCTTCTTTTGTTGTTTCTATGTCAGCATTTATGCCACCAGCTGCCGAAAATAGCCAGTATTTATGAAATTCAACCCATTCTACTAATTTATTAGTTTTTTCTTCATTTGTATCACTTGGGGCAACTGAAACTTTAGCAAGCTCAAGCTCTTGATAATAAGTAGAAATTACAAAAATATTTTCAATAAATCTCATATATTTTCGTTTTAATATTGTATTTTTCAGTCTATCTATCTT
>NZ_POYR01000030.1:0-711 GCF_002912425.1 Campylobacter concisus | reverse complement strand
AAATATCCCCGTACGCCGGAGGCCGATTGTCGTTTGCTGGAAGAATGCGGGGCGGCGTTTGTCTTTGCTCCGGCGGTGGAAGAGATGTATCCGGAACCGGATACCCGCAGGTTCAGCTACGCGCCTTTGGATACGGTAATGGAGGGAGCTTTCCGTCCGGGACACTTCAACGGTGTATGCCAGATTGTGAGCAAGTTGTTTGATGCGGTGCAGCCGGACCGTGCTTATTTCGGTGAAAAGGATTTTCAGCAATTGGCTATAATCCGTGAAATGGTGCGTCAGATGAGTTATCCGCTGGAGATTGTGGGCTGTCCTATCGTACGTGAGGAAGATGGCCTGGCTCTGAGCAGCCGTAACGCCCGTCTGTCCGCCGAAGAACGTAAAAATGCCTTGAAAATTTCGCAGACTTTATTTGAAAGTCGTACCTTTGCGGCCTCGCATACGGTTGCCGAGACACGGAAGTTTGTGGAAGATGCCATTGCGGCCGCTCCCGGCTTGCGTCTGGAATACTTTGAGCTGGTGGACGGCAATACGTTGCAGAAGATTGCCGATTGGGAAGACACTGCGTATGCCGTAGGCTGCATTACGGTATTCTGCGGAGAAGTCCGTCTGATTGACAATATCAAGTATAAGGAGTAATAAACATAAAAAAGCCAATCTTATGATGATTGAAGTGTTGAAGTCGAAAATCCATTGCGCCCGCGTCACGGA